>NZ_JBKJYW010000121.1:0-3136 GCF_046715635.1 Serratia sp. (in: enterobacteria) | reverse complement strand
GTTCGTTAACTCCAGCGGGCCTGCCGGGCTGCAGGCCACAGAACGGGTCATACACTATGTTGCCACTCTCTGCTGCGTTACAGCTTCAGGCACAGAACATCGTGCAGCGATTTCAGGAAACTCAGGGTGCGGAGTTGATGCTCAGCGCCGCAGAACAAAGCGTTCTGGCGTCGAGTGATTTTGTCAGCGACATGTTACTCGGCCATCCTGAATGGTTGGTAACGTTACGCCAGCAGCCACCGGTGGCCGATGAGTGGCAGCATTATGCCGCCTGGTTGCAGGATGAGCTTGAAGAGGTGCGTGACGAAGCGCAGCTAATGCGCGTGTTGCGTCTGTTCCGCCGTGAGAGCCTGGTGCGTATTGCCTGGGCGCAGGCTCAGCAGTTATGTTCCACGCCGGAAACGCTACAACAGCTGAGTGCTCTGGCAGAAACGCTGATCGTCAGCGCTCGTGACTGGCTCTATCAAACCTGTTGCCGCGAGTGGGGCACGCCTTGCAATGCCGATGGCGTGCCGCAGCCATTGCTGATCCTGGGGATGGGCAAACTCGGCGGTGGTGAACTGAATTTCTCCTCTGATATCGATCTGATCTTTGCCTATCCGGAAAATGGCCATACGCAGGGCGGGCGGCGTGAACTGGATAACGCCCAATTCTTTACCCGCCTGGGGCAACGGCTGATCAAGGCGTTGGATCAGCAAACTATCGACGGCTTTGTCTACCGCGTCGATATGCGTCTGCGGCCGTTTGGCGATAGCGGCCCGCTGGTGATGAGCTTTGCCGCGCTGGAAGATTATTACCAGGAGCAGGGGCGCGATTGGGAACGCTACGCGATGGTCAAGGCGCGCCTGATGGGGGGGTATGAAGATGCCTACAGCCAGGAACTGCGCAAGACATTGCGGCCATTCGTGTTCCGTCGCTATATCGATTTCAGCGTGATCCAGTCGCTGCGTAATATGAAGGGCATGATTGCCCGCGAGGTGCGGCGGCGGGGGCTGAAGGACAACATCAAGCTGGGTGCCGGTGGCATCCGCGAAATCGAATTTATCACCCAGGTGTTCCAACTGATCCGTGGCGGGCGTGAGCCCAGTTTACAGGGGCGCTCATTGCTGCCGACGTTGCAGGCGGTTGGCGAACTGGGTTTGTTGACCGCACAGCAGGTCGCTGAGCTGAGTAACGGCTATCTGTTCCTGCGGCGGTTGGAGAATCTGTTGCAGGCGATTGCCGACCAGCAGACGCAAACCTTGCCGCAGGACGAGTTGGATCAGGCGCGTCTTGCCTGGGGAATGGATCAGCCTGACTGGCCGTCGTTGATGGCAGTACTGGAAGAGCATATGCGTCAGGTCCGTGCGGTATTTGATGACCTGATCGGTGACGATAGTCCCGATGTTGGCGAAGATCCCAACTACCAGCATTATCACAGCCTGTGGCAGGATGCGCTGGACGAGAACGAACTTGCGCCACTGACGCCCCATCTGGACGAAGAGGCGCGGCGGCAGATGCTGCGCTCCATCGCCGACTTCCGCCACGACGTGGATAAACGCACCATTGGCCCGCGTGGCCGTGACGTGTTGGATCAACTGATGCCACGCTTGCTGGCTGAAGTGTGTTCGCGTGCTGATGCGGCCACGGCTCTGACGCGTCTGACCCAATTGTTGCTGAGCATCGTGACCCGCACTACCTACCTTGAGCTGTTGGTGGAATACCATGCTGCCCTCAGCCACTTGATCCGTCTTTGTGCCGCATCACCGATGGTGGCCAGCCAACTGGCGCGTTATCCGCTGTTGCTCGATGAGCTGTTGGATCCGGCTACGCTGTACCAACCGGTGGCCCCGGATGCCTATCGTAGCGAACTACGCCAATACCGCCTGCGGGTGCCGGAGGACGATGAAGAGCAGCAGTTGGAAGCGTTGCGGCAGTTCAAACAGGCACAGCACTTGCGCATTGCCGCTGCAGATATCGCCGAGGCGTTGCCGGTGATGAAAGTGAGCGATCACTTAACTTATCTGGCCGAGGCGATCATTGATGCGGTGGTGCAGCAGGCGTGGAAAGACATGGTCGCGCGCTACGGCCAGCCGACCCATCTGCATGAGCGGGAGGGCTTAGGGTTCGCGGTGATCGGCTACGGTAAGCTGGGGGGCTGGGAGCTGGGCTATAGCTCGGATCTAGACCTGGTGTTCCTGCTGGATTGTCCACCAGACGTCATGACGGATGGCGATCGCTGTATCGATGGCCGCCAGTTCTATCTGCGCGTGGCACAGCGGGTGATGCATCTGTTCAGTACCCGCACCTCTTCCGGCATTCTCTATGAGGTGGATGCCCGTCTGCGTCCCTCCGGTGCTGCCGGGATGCTGGTCAGCACCGTTGAAGCCTTTGCCGATTATCAGCGTAACGAAGCCTGGACCTGGGAGCATCAAGCGCTGGTGCGGGCGCGCATCGTGTATGGCGATCCGGCGCTGCACCAGCAGTTCGATGCGATCCGCCGCGAAATTTTATGCAAACCGCGTGAAGTGAACAAACTGCAGCAGGAGGTGCGCGAAATGCGTGAGAAAATGCGCAGCCATCTGGGCAGCAAACAGCGCGATCTGTTTGATATCAAAGCGGACGAAGGCGGGATCACCGATATCGAATTTATCGCCCAATACCTGGTCTTAGGTTATGCCGGGGGCGAACCGCGCCTGACGCGTTGGTCGGATAACGTGCGTATCTTTGAGCTGATGGCTAACTACGACATCATGCCGGAAGACGAGGCTCGGGCATTAACTCAGGCTTACGTCACCATGCGTGATGAGATCCACCACCTGGCGTTGCAGGAACATTCCAGCAAAGTCAGCAGCGAGCTGTTTACCGCTGAACGTGAGCAGGTGCGTGCCAGTTGGAGCAAATGGCTGGGCTGAGGGGACGATAAAATTTGCTGAGATTATTCAATTACTACCCAATGAGCAGGGACTAGTAGCTCCCTCTCCCTGTGGGAGAGGGTTGGGGTGAGGGGCATTTTATACGGGTATTGCAGGCTATTATGCTAATATCTGCCGAATTTATTTTTATGACTTGTTTGGAGTTATCGGATGAAAGTTACACTACCTGATTTTCGCCGCGCCGGTGTGTTGGTGGTTGGTGACGTCATGTTGGATCGCTA
>NZ_JBKJYW010000120.1:0-5955 GCF_046715635.1 Serratia sp. (in: enterobacteria) | reverse complement strand
CGTCTGTATCGGGTTTTCTCTGCCATTATCACAGGGGATACAGGATGAGTGAACAGGCATATCTGGTTGATGACGATCCCTGTGTACGCGATGCACTGGTTTGGCTTTTGGAAGGCGCAGGGATCACATTGACCGTATTTCCATCGGCACAGGCTTTCTTGCAACAGGCAAAATTAGACCAACCGGGCTTCGTTTTGCTGGATATCTGCATGCCAGAAATGGGGGGGCTCGCTTTACAGGAGATATTAATGCGCAACGAACATGCGCTGAGCATTATCTTTCTCACCGGTGAGGCTGATGTTCCAACCACCAGTAAAGCGTTTAAAAATGGCGCATTCGACCTGCTGGAAAAGCCGGTTGATGCGGAAATTTTACTGCGGACTATCCGGGATGCACAGGAAGTTAGCAGGCAGAAAGCACAACGCCTGGCAAAGGTTGCCCACCTGCGTAATATGCTGGCCACGCTAACCGCCAGGGAGCGGCAGATTATGCTGTTAGTTCTGGCTGGCCACCCCAACAAGGTGATTGCAGAACAACTCTACCTGGCCCTGCGAACGGTGGAAATACACCGCCATAATATGATGAAAAAAATGAACTGTGACAATTCATTGCAGCTAGCTCAACTGCTCTCCAACTAAGCTGTAAACTACGGGGGCTTTGTTGAATAAATCAGAGTTTCAGCCACCGACCGCTTGTGGTAAGCCGTGTTCCATTTCCAGTAGGCGTTGCTCCCCGTAAGCCGCTGCCTTGCTACCTATATTCATGCCGTGTTTTTGTCCTCGAGGCAGGCAGAGTCCAGATTTGAGCATCCAGTTCCAGCTCGGGCCATGCCATCTGAAGTGGTCCCGTTCTTTGCTAAGGCTGTTTCACGAGTTTTACCGATAACGGCCGTAATGGTTTTGCACCCATGTATTTCATTTCTGAGGTGCGTAACTTGCTTGCCATGATTGACCTTCCTGTCCACACCCCCAATAATGGCAAACGTCGACTCGGGGTGCCCTTAGGGGCTGAGAAATTACCCGTATTACCTGATCTGGATTATGCCAGCGTAGGGATGTCGCGGTATCTCAACCGGTACCCGCCTTCTTGAACGCCGGTTGGGAGCATTATGTTCACTCGACCTGATGTGTTACCCGGCACCCGTGCCGCGGCCTGTTTTAACCAATTTAAACGCCAACCACCATTGATCCATTGCCTGACCAACGAAGTGGTGCAAGAGCTGACGGCCAACGTGCTGCTGGCGCTTGGCGCTTCCCCGGCGATGGTGGTGGAGCCGGAAGAGGCCGCACAGTTCAGCCGTGTGGCCGATGCGCTGTTGATCAATATCGGCACCCTGCACGCGTCGCGGGCAGAATCGATGTTAGCCGCCATCGAGGCTGCCAATCGTGCTGAAAAACCCTGGTTACTGGACCCGGTTGCCGTTGGGGGATTGCAATACCGCGCTACCTTCGCCCGCCGTTTGCTCACCTTGCGGCCTGCGGCGATCCGTGGTAACGCATCGGAAATCATTGCATTGAGCGGGCTGCAAACCAGCGCTCGTGGCGTGGATAGCCAGGATGACTCGTTAGTGGCGTTACCCGCAGCACGCGTATTGGCACGTAATTGCGGGGCGATTGTGGCCGTCACCGGTGAGACAGACTACATCACCGATGGTGAGCGAGACTGGGCCGTCACGGGGGGAGATGTATTGATGACGCGCGTGGTGGGAACGGGCTGCGCGCTTTCGGCCGTCGCGGCAGCATTTTGCAGTTTGCCGGGCGATCGGCTGGATAACGTTGCCACCGCTTGCCGCGTGATGGCGCTGTGTGGTGAAAGGGCCACGGCGCAGTGTTCTGGTCCTGGCAGCTTTACTGCCGCCTTCCTGGATGCCCTCTACCAGTTGCGCATGGAGGATCTGCTATGAAACGGATTAACGCTCTCACCATCGCTGGCACCGATCCTAGCGGCGGGGCCGGTATTCAGGCCGATCTGAAAGCCTTCTCCGCGTTGGGGGCTTATGGCACTAGCGTGATCACCGCGCTGGTGGCGCAGAATACCCGTGGCGTGCAGTCGGTGTATCACATCGAGCCGGCATTTGTGGCTGCTCAGTTGGATTCGGTACTCAGCGATGTGCGTATCGACAGCGCTAAGATCGGTATGTTGGCCAATGCCGATATCGTGCAGGCGGTGGCTGAGCGTCTGCGCCATTACAAACTGCCTTATGTGGTGCTGGATACCGTAATGCTGGCTAAAAGCGGTGACCCGTTGCTGGCACCGGAAGCGGTGGAATCCATCCGCCGTGAGCTAATGCCGTTGGTTTCCATTATCACGCCGAACCTTCCAGAAGCAGCGGCTTTGCTGGCCTGCGCTCCTGCACAAAACGAAGCTCAAATGCGCGAGCAGGGCCTGGCTTTGTTGGCGATGGGCTGTCAGGCGGTGTTGATGAAGGGCGGTCACCTAAGTGAAGAGGAAAGCCCAGACTGGTTATTTACTCCTGGCTTCGAGCAGCGTTTTAGTGCTCCACGCATCGCGACCAGGCACACGCATGGCACGGGTTGTACCCTATCTGCGGCACTGGCTGCCTTGCGCCCGCGCCACCCAAATTGGGCCGATACCGTGGCAGCGGCAAAAAACTACCTGCAACAGGCCTTACAGCAGGCCGATAGCCTGGAGGTGGGGCAGGGGATTGGGCCGGTGCATCATTTCCATGCCTGGTGGTGAGCCAGCGATTACACCGCATTCATTGAGTTTGTGCTGGCGAAACGGGTGGTGGCATTAACCGAAGGTATTGAGTGACAAGCAGAGTAGCCTTGCGACAATGTCGGAAGAAATGTCGGAAGAAATGTCGGAAGAAATGTCGGAAGAAATGTCGGAAGAAATGTCGGAAGAAATGTCGGAAGAAATGTCGGAAGAAATGTCGGAAGAAAATTTACCACCTCTTCCAGGAAGGAAAGCGGTTAATCAGGGTTGGGGCAACCAAAAAAGGGTATTGGCAGGTTGTCTGACGAAAAACGCTGAGCCAACTTTCTCGCTTAATTGTGGTCTGAGCTACTTGGAGCTACGCTTTTGATTTACCGAGGGAGAATGCCATGATGGGAAAAAAGAGGTTGCGGGGAGTCCTGTTTGCGACCCTGCTTGGATTTAGCACCGGCAGTTTTGCCGAACAGATTATCACTGCCTCAGATCTTATCCAGCAGCCGGGCTACCAAACCAGTTGGAAAAATATGGTGAAGGGCCAGGCACAGTTACCGGGTTGGGCACGTAAAGGGGTCGGCACTTCCACACCTGCCGAAACCGTCACCTGGCAGGGGCAAAGCTACCAGATCGGTAACATCTGCAAACCCCATGACTGTGCCAATAACTTTATGATTGTGGCCTTTAAAGCAGACAAGTCTCAGGCTTGGGGCGTGCGGGTTGAGGTGCCCAATAAGCCACAGGCAATCGACCATCCGAAGAAATACGCCAAGTATCAATGGCTGGGCAAACCGGATGATCAAATGAAAGCGTTGCTGAAGAAACAGTTTGAGGGCAATCCAGACTGGAAGTAACGTTGCTGAGGGGCAAAGCTACGTGCCAGGGTAGTTAAGCGGGAGTAGCATGCTACGCCCCTACGTGAAAGGTTTGCTACTATCAGCCGATCCCGGCCTGATGCAGGTCGTGCAGGTTGATTGCCCCTACCAGTACGCCATCGATATCCACTACCGGAGCGGCGCTGATGTGCTGTTCGTGCAGCGCTTCCAGGGCTTCCCCGGCACGCCACTGTTCTGGCAACCGGTAGCCGGGGCGGGTGATCGCCGGGCTGAGGCTATCATTGAGGCTATTACCCTTCACCAACCAGCGGCGCAGGTCACCGTCGGTAAACACACCCACCACTTTTTGCTGTGCATCGCATACGGCTACCAGGCCCAGCCCGGTACGGCTTAACTCCAGCATGGCTTCCATCACGTTAGCGCTTTCTTGCACCATCGGCAGACGATCGCCGGTGCGCATCAAATGATGGACGCGATTTAACAGGCGAGCACCTAGGCTGCCACCCGGATGGGAGCGGGCAAAATCCTCGGCATTAAAACCGCGCTGGCGCATCAGGGCCATCGCTAATGCATCCCCCATCATCAGCGTAGTCACTCCGCTGGAGGTTGGTGCCAGGCCCATCGGGCAGGCTTCTCGCTCAACGCTGATGTCCAACGTACAGGCGGCCCCCAGCGCCAGTGGCGACTCTTTGCCGCCGGTCATGGCAATGACTGGGATCTTGCTCTCTGCCAGCAGCGGCAGGATTAGGTCCAGTTCTTTGGCGCGGCCTGAATAAGAGATAAAGATCACTACATCATCGGCGCCGATCATCCCCAAATCACCATGCAAGGCTTCCGCCGGATGGACGAAAAACGCCGGGGTGCCGGTGCTGGCCAATGAGGCGGCAATCTTCTTGCCGATATGGCCAGATTTACCAATACCGGAAATCACTGCCTTGCCACGGCAGTTGAGCAGCAGTTCACAGGCTTGGACAAAATTGTCATCCAGGCGTGTCAGCAGGCGCTGCGCTTCGGTCAGCTCAATTTCCAGCGTTTCACGGGCAAAATTGAGCAGGGCAGTGGCGTTACTCATTAAGGGGCTCTCCTACCAGAATGATATTGATACCTTTGGCCTGCAGCGCAGCCAGGTAATCCGGGTTGATGCCGTTATCGGTGATCAGGGTATCCACGACGCTCAGATCGCACACCACGTTGGGGCTTTTGCGGCCAAACTTCGAGGAATCGACCAGCAACACAATGCGGCTGGCAGCTTCACACATCGCCTTGCTGACATTATGCACCTCATTAAAGGTGGTGACACCTGCATTGAGGTCGACACCGTCGGCACCAATAAACAGCTTGTCGAAGCTGAACTGCTGAAATGCCGACTCCGCCAGGTTGCCGTGAAAGGAGGCGGATTTTTTACGGTAGGTACCGCCGGGCATCAGGATGGTTTGATCGTTATCCAGTTCCACCAGCGCGTTGACGATAGTCAGGCTGTTGGTCATCACGGTAATGTTATTGAACTGCGCCAGATGCGGCACCATCTGCAATACCGTGCTGCCCGCGTCAAAGATCAGCGAATCGCCATCGTCGATCAGTTTGATGGCGGCATAGGCGATCTGGCGTTTCTTTTCGGTGTTGATATGGGTTTTGTGATCGATGGGCTGATCGCCATCGTCACGGCTAAGCACCACGCCGCCATAGGTGCGGATCACCTCACCTTCTTCTTCCAGCAAGGTGAGATCTTTACGGATGGTGGTGCCGGTAGTGGAAAAATGCTCTGCCAGGGCATCCACTGCCGTTTTGCCATGCCGCTGCAAGTATTCGAGGATAGCGGCTTGCCGCTGCTTTGGTTTCATAGAGATCCCTGTTCACAAGAGTTGACCATTCCTCTCGGTGAGATAGTTCACTATGAAAGGTAATGTCTTTTAATGTGAAAATATCATGATTTCGGTGCGATCGCTAACGATAGTGCTGTTTGGCATGCCCGATCCTCAGGGAAGATCACATCTGGGCAGAGCTGTTGTTGGTGCATGCCATGCAATTGCTTGAGTTGTTTAGGCTGGGCGAAAATGGTCAGGCCGCGCATCAGCATGCTGCCACATACCCGTTGTTGGGCGTCAAACGCCAGTGCCAATACCACGCGGGGTTTGAACCGGCCCCCAGAGCGGCCAACGCCCACGGTGCCCAACTGGCAAAGGCGATCGAACGCGCGGTTAAAACGCTGGATTTGCCACCAACCCAGGGCGATTTGCATCAGCCAGGCGATAACGGCGAAAGTGATTAATGCGCTGGTCATGTTGTTGTTCTCCTGTGTGAAAATGAAAGGGAAGAGCTTGTTGATGCTCCCCTCACCCTAACCCTCTCCCACAGGGAGAGCAGCTGTGTTTAAAGTCAACGGGTGATGATTAATTTGTCACCCATTTTTTATTATCCCGTAGCATCGCATTCAGGATGGTTAGCA
>NZ_JBKJYW010000119.1:0-9625 GCF_046715635.1 Serratia sp. (in: enterobacteria) | reverse complement strand
CGTGCTGATCCAGCCGTATTGCCCACAAATATCCACCCTGGATTTCCATCGCGCCAGCGAGGCGATAGAAGCGGGCCGGTTGGCGGTCGAAAAACAGATAGATGTTTTGGCGCCGTTGATAAAAAATAAATGATTACCCTTTGTTAGGGTGGAATGATGCTATCGGGCGTATTTTCGACAAGCACAAGTGCTCATTATGAGCCACTATTACAACATCAAAAGGGAAGAGGCTGGGTCGATGGCATTACCACTGATAGACAAGCGCATCTTAATCGTTGAGGACGAACAGGTTTTCCGTTCTGTGCTTGTAGGTTATCTTGCATCCTTGGGGGCGCAAACCAGCGAGGCGACTAATGGCCTTGTGGCGTTGAGTGCGGTTGAAGAGTTCGCTCCCGATCTGATCCTGTGCGATCTCGCGATGCCGGAAATGGACGGCATTGAGTTTGTTGAGCATCTGCGTTTGCAAGGGGTAAAGATCCCGGTATTGGTGATCTCAGCGACCGATAAGATGGCGGATATCGCCAAAGTGCTGCGGCTCGGCGTACAGGATGTGCTGCTGAAACCGTTGGCCGACCTCAATCGACTGCGCGAAGCCGTGCTGGCTTGTCTCTACCCCAATATGTTTACTTCACAGGCGATAGAAGAAGCTGAGTTGTTCCAGGATTGGCAGGCATTAAGCCAAAATCCCTCCGAAGCCGTGAGGTTACTCAAGCAGTTACAACCCCCGGTGCAGCAATCTATTGCCGGTTGCCGTATTAATTATCGGCAATTAACCACCAGCGAAAATCCAGGTTTGGTGCTGGATATCGCTGCGTTGTCGGATAAAGATCTGGCATTTTATTGCCTGGATGTTACCCGTGCAGGAGATAATGGCGTGATGGCTGCCTTGTTATTACGTGCGTTATTCAACAGCTTACTACAAGATCATTTAGCCAATCAACAGCACCGCCTGCCGCAAATGTCTGCATTGTTAAAGCAAGTTAATCAATTATTGCGCCAAGGCAAGTTGGAAGGCCAATTTCCGCTGTTGGTGGGCTATTATCATGCCGAATATAAGAATCTGGTGCTGGCCTCCGCCGGTTTGCATGCCAATGTAAATACAGGAGATAATCTGATTCAATTAAGTAATGGCGTACCCTTGGGAACGCTGGGTACCACTTACATGAATCAAATTAGCCAACGCAGTGATGCCTGGCAGTGCCAGGTATGGGGCAACGGAGGGCGGTTACGGCTGATGTTGAGTGCTGAATAAATCATCAATGGAACTCCCGCAATTGTCTCTGCCTAGTCTCTGTCTTCGTCGTTTTCATAGGTAGTTGTCTTAATTTATTGCTATTTGAGCTTGGGGTAATACTCAGCGGATGTAAGCTGGTATACTTTGCGGGTTTTTCGTATGACGGATTAAGCGCACAATTTGACAGCGAAAATAGAGCCGCATAGATCGTCAGGACCCCAATAGCCATTTGTGGGTGATAAGCCCGTTTGTGAGCTCTTTGACCCATAGCGTGTCGAGACGAAAAGACCACCCAATACGGGTAAGAATTGTTGGTTTGTCTGCGACCCAAGGTGGCAGACAAACAGAAGTGGCTTGATAACTTTTTGTTAAATTTGAAAATTAGGACTTCCCGATGAAAGTAACCGTTTTCGGTATTGGCTATGTTGGCCTGGTACAGGCAGCCGTGTTGGCTGATGTGGGTCATGATGTCATGTGTATCGACATCGATGAACATAAGGTCGAAAACCTAAAAAAAGGCAATATTCCGATTTTTGAACCGGGCCTGACTTCGTTGGTACAGCAAAACTATGAAGCTGGTCGTCTGCATTTTACTACCGATGCGAAGGCGGGTGTTGCTCATGGCGCTATCCAGTTTATCGCCGTGGGGACGCCACCGGACGAAGATGGTTCTGCCGATCTGAAATATGTCACCGCCGTGGCCCGCACCATCGCCGAGCATATGACAGATCGCAAAGTGGTGATCGATAAGTCAACCGTACCGGTAGGTACCGCTGATAAAGTTCGCGAAGTGATGACTGAAACGCTGCGCAAGCGCGGCAGCGATGTGGCGTTTGATGTAGTCTCCAACCCTGAGTTCCTCAAGGAAGGGGCTGCTGTTGCCGACTGTATGCGCCCTGAACGCATCGTGCTGGGTACCGACAACAAAGACGTTATCGAGCCATTACGTGAGCTTTATGAGCCGTTCAACCGTAATCACGACCGCATGATCCTGATGGATATCCGTAGCGCCGAGCTGACCAAATATGCTGCCAACTGCATGCTGGCTACCAAAATCAGCTTCATGAACGAAATCTCCAATCTGGCAGAGATGCTGGGTGCGGACATTGAAAAAGTGCGTCAGGGGATCGGTTCGGATTCACGTATTGGCTATCACTTTATTTATCCAGGCTGTGGTTACGGCGGTTCCTGTTTCCCGAAAGACGTTCAGGCGCTAATCCGCACCGCAGAGCACATCGGTTATCAACCGAAACTGTTGCAGGCGGTAGAGCAGGTGAACAATCAGCAGAAATATAAGCTGACCCAGTTCATCCAGCAACATTTCGCCAATGATGTCAAAGGTAAAACCTTCGCCCTGTGGGGCTTGGCATTTAAACCTAATACCGACGATATGCGTGAAGCTTCCAGCCGCGTGCTGATGGAAACCTTGTGGGAATTAGGCGCTACCGTACAAGCCTATGATCCGGAAGCCATGGCTGAAGCGCAGCGTATCTATGGTCAACGTGCCGATCTGAGACTGATGGGGACCAAAGAAGCGGCGTTGCAGGATGCTGATGCGTTGGTGATCTGTACCGAATGGCAGAATTTCCGTGCTCCGGATTTTGATGCGATTAAAACGGCCTTGAAACAGCCCGTCATTTTTGATGGCCGTAACCTGTTTGATCCAGAACGCCTGCAAGCGCGTGGCTTTACTTATTATGGTATTGGCCGTGGCGCATCGATTAAGCCGGTCATCTAAGAGGTGAGTATGAAATTCCTGGTTACAGGCGCTGCAGGGTTTATTGGTTATCACGTGACGGAGCGTCTGCTAGCCATGGGGCATCAGGTTGTCGGTATCGACAACCTGAATGATTATTACGATGTCAGCCTGAAACAGGCACGGCTCGACATGCTGGCTAATCAGCCAGCATTTCAATTTATCAAACTGGATTTGGCCGATCGCAACGGAATTGCCGAGCTGTTTGCGGAGCATCGGTTTGAGCGGGTCATTCACCTCGGTGCCCAGGCCGGAGTGCGTTATTCGCTGGATCACCCCTTGGCTTATGCGGATTCCAACCTGATTGGCCATTTGAACATACTTGAAGGGTGTCGACATAATAAGGTCGGGCATTTGCTGTACGCGTCTTCCAGCTCGGTTTATGGCCTGAATCGCAAGCTGCCGTTTTCGACGGATGACTCAGTCGATCACCCTATATCCCTGTATGCCGCAACAAAAAAAGCCAATGAGCTGATGTCTCACAGTTATTCGCATTTATATGGTCTGCCAACCACCGGCCTGCGTTTTTTCACCGTATATGGCCCTTGGGGGCGTCCTGACATGGCGCTGTTTAAATTCACCAAGTCGATATTGGCCGGTGAAAGCATTGATGTATATAACCATGGTGAGATGCATCGTGATTTTACTTACATTGATGATATTGCCGAGGCGGTAGTGCGCTTGCAGGCCATTGTTCCTCAACCCAATGCCAATTGGACGGTGGAACAAGGGTCTCCAGCCAGCAGCTCTGCACCTTACCATGTCTATAATATCGGCAATAGTAGCCCTGTTAAGCTAATGGAATATATTCGTGCTCTGGAGTCGGCGTTAGGCATCACGGCGCACAAAAATATGCTGCCGATGCAGCCGGGTGACGTTTTGGATACCAGCGCAGATACCGAGGAGCTGTACCAGACTATCGCGTTTAAACCTGCGACCACTGTTGATGAAGGGGTTAAACGGTTTGTCGATTGGTATAAGGCGTTTTATAACGTTCAGTAACCGAACGATAGACGGGTAAAATAAAGGGGCTTAGGCCTCTTTTTCTTTTCCTGTCCGTCAGAATTTTACTAGTTAACCGCGGGATAAAGCGCATGAAGGCCAAGGTGATTACCGTGGCTGCACAGCAAAAAGGCTCCCAGAGGGAGCCTTTTGAAGGTAACTAAAATGCTATTACAGCAGGAAATCGTCCAGGGATTTGCCTTGCTCTTCGATAGCTTTTTTAATCACGGCTGGAGTACGGCCCTGGCCAGTCCAGGTTTTCATTTCGCCGTTTTCGTCTTTATAGTGGTATTTAGCTGGGCGTGCAGCACGCTTTGCTTTACCCGCGGCTTTGGTAGCAGCCATAGTTTGCAGCAGTTCGTTTGGATCAATACCGTCTGCAATCAGCATTTCGCGGTATTGTTGCAGTTTACGAGTGCGCTCTTCAATTTCTGCTTGAGCTTGGCTGTCTTCTTCGCGGCGTTCGTTAACAACAACTTCCAGCTTCTCCAGCATCTCTTCCAGCGTTTCCAGGCTGCATTCTCTTGCCTGTGCACGTAGAGTACGGATGTTGTTCAAAATCTTCAATGCTTCGCTCATTGTTCTAGTCTCAAATTATATTAGTGGGGGGCGTGACGATAATAATAGAGTGCTCTTTTCTTTTCTGCAATAGCCAAATTGAAAGAGTGACTAAATTTATCTTTAAAAAACCGATATTGAGAACTGTCCGACTAATAACATAGGGGAAACATGCTTTTATCCTCCCCCGATTTTTAAGCCAAATTCTCCAGCCGGCAGGCATAATCGCCGAGCTTAAAGTCATTTTTGCCAGCTTGACATAATTATGTCCTATAACCGTATCGGTAAGGATTGGTGTCCATAATCACCTCCCCAAAAGGACTAGTCCCGTAAAGAATGGGGGTATGGCGGTAAAGGCTCTCCAGGAGATAGTAAGTTGTTAAGTGTTCCAATTAACCGGGTAGTCATCGCTGAAAACACATTTAATTGCATTGTTGGCGGGTGGGGCAGGGCAGGCTGTTTGCTCGCAAGCAGGACATATCCGTCTGAGCATTAATGAGTTTAGTTAATCATTAACAATAATTAATTGTGCTTGATAAACCACTGCAATCTGTAAATAGATGTAAAAATGTCCGTTGCGCGTGTAAAGTGTTTCACATGAAACTCAGCTTATGGCTATTTTCTTAGGTCAAGATAATGTCAGCCCGTTTGCTGAGTCTGGCCACGGTCTATGCTACACTGTCAACCTGCACCTTTCGACAGTATATACCCGGTGTTTCTCAGACTGCAGCGTTGTTAACCGCGATAGACTAATCTGCTAAGGGCGAATATATTCTCCCGGCATGGCAAGGGCGTCATGTAGGGCGTCAGCAAGGCCAAGAGATGAGTCAACGGGTTGACCGGGGGCAACAAGAAAGTCTTAGGGTATATATTTTAAACCATTGGAGTCGCAGCCGCATGGCTCAACTTTATTTTTATTATTCCGCTATGAATGCGGGGAAATCGACGGCACTGTTACAATCTTCATATAATTATCAAGAACGTGGTATGCGTACGCTGGTGTTCACCGCGGAGATCGACCACCGCTTCGGCGTGGGCAAAGTGAGTTCGCGGATTGGGTTGTCATCCCAAGCACAGCTTTATAATAACGCCACTCAACTGTACTCCATGATTAATCAGGAGCATCAGCAGCAGCCCGTGCATTGTGTACTGGTGGATGAAAGCCAGTTCCTGACCAAAGAGCAGGTTGAAGAACTTTGTGAGGTGGTCGACCAACTGGATATTCCGGTGCTGTGTTATGGCTTACGCACGGACTTTCTTGGAGAACTGTTTGTTGGCAGTCATCATCTGCTGGCCTGGGCCGATAAACTGGTCGAACTGAAGACCATTTGTCATTGCGGGCGTAAAGCCAATATGGTGCTGCGCCTGGGCGAAGACGGCAAGGCGATGCATATAGGGGAGCAGGTGGTGATCGGGGGTAACGCAAGCTATGTTTCGGTATGCCGCAAGCACTACAAGGAAGCGATCAAGGCTCCTGAGTGATATTGTGCCAGAAGCGCTGCAGAAGGCCTGTGCGGCGTTTTTGGATGCTACCCTATAGGGTCAGTTGGTATTGCTATCCAAATAGCGTAGTGCTCAGGGAGAGCAGTTTTACCGCGCATAAAAAAACCCGCCATTCGGCGGGTTTTGACCATTCAGAGAACGGTTATTTCTTGGACTTTTTTTCCGCTTTAACGGCAACGGGTGCCGCAACTACCACCTCTTCTTCAGTCGCTTCGCTGAATTCGCGACCGTAGAAGGTATCCATCAAGATTTGCTTGAGTTCGGCAATCAGCGGATAACGTGGGTTAGCCCCGGTACATTGGTCATCAAACGCATCTTCAGACAGTTTGTCGACCTTGGCCAGGAAGTCGGCTTCTTGCACGCCAGCTTCGCGGATCGAGGTTGGGATACCCAACTCTGCCTTGATTTCATCCAGCCATTTCAGCAGTTTTTCGATCTTCTGTGCGGTGCGGTCACCGGCAGCGCTCAGACCCAGGTGGTCTGCGATCTCTGCGTAGCGCCGACGTGCCTGAGGACGGTCATACTGACTGAATGCGGTTTGCTTGGTCGGGTTGTCGTTGGCGTTATAACGGATAACGTTAGAGATCAACATGGCGTTAGCCAGACCGTGCGGGATGTGGAACTCAGAACCCAGTTTGTGGGCCATTGAGTGACAAACACCCAGGAAGGCGTTGGCAAACGCGATACCGGCGATGGTAGCAGCGTTGTGTACACGCTCACGAGCAACCGGGTTTTTCGCCCCTTCGTGATAGCTGGCTGGCAGATATTCTTTCAGCAGTTTCAGTGCTTGCAGCGCCTGGCCGTCTGAGTATTCGTTGGCCAGTACGGAAACGTAGGCTTCCAGGGCGTGAGTGACCGCATCCAGGCCGCCGAAGGCGCACAGGGATTTAGGCATGTTCATCACCAGGTTGGCATCGACAATCGCCATGTCCGGGGTCAGAGCATAGTCAGCCAGTGGGTATTTCTGGCCGGTGGCGTCATCGGTTACAACCGCAAACGGCGTGACTTCTGAACCGGTACCTGAAGTGGTGGTGACGGCGATCATTTTCGCTTTCACGCCCATTTTCGGGAACTTGTAGATACGCTTACGGATGTCCATAAAGCGCAGTGCCAGATCTTCGAAGTGGGTTTCCGGATGTTCGTACAGCACCCACATGATTTTCGCAGCGTCCATTGGTGAACCACCACCCAGCGCGATGATCACGTCTGGTTTGAAGGAGTTCATCTGCTCGGCACCTTTACGCACGATACTCAACGTTGGGTCGGCCTCTACTTCAAAGAACACTTCCGTTTCCATACCGTGCGATTTGAGAACTCTAGTGATCTGATCGGCATAGCCGTTATTGAACAGGTAGCGGTCGGTAACGATGAAGGCGCGTTTTGCCCCATCGGTAGCCACTTCTTCCAGCGCGATTGGCAGTGAGCCACGGCGGAAGTAGATTGATTTAGGAAGTTTATGCCACAACATGTTTTCTGCTCGCTTCGCTACAGTTTTCTTGTTGATCAAATGTTTTGGGCCGACGTTTTCAGAGATGGAGTTACCACCCCAGGAACCGCAGCCCAACGTCAGCGACGGAGCGAGTTTAAAGTTGTACAGATCACCGATACCACCATGAGAAGCTGGGGTGTTGATCAGAATACGCGCGGTTTTCATTTTGTCGCCAAAATACTCAACGCGTGCAGTCTGGTTATCTTGATCGGTGTACAGGCAAGAGGTGTGACCGATACCGCCCATGGCGACCAGTTTCTCGGCTTTGCTGACGGCGTCTTCAAAGTCTTTGGCACGGTACATCGCCAGGGTAGGCGACAGTTTTTCGTGAGCGAACGGCTCAGATTCGTCAACCAGTTTCACTTCACCGATCAGGATCTTGGTACTGGCTGGCACTTTAATACCGGCCATTTCAGCGATTTTTGGTGCCGACTGGCCAACGATAGCGGCGTTCAGGCCACCGTTTTTCAGGATGATGTCCTGAACGGCTTTCAGTTCTTTGCCCTGCAGCATGTAGCCGCCGTGGGAAGCGAAGCGTGCGCGCACGGCATCGTATGCGGAGTCAACCACGATCACGGACTGTTCAGAAGCACAGATCACACCGCTGTCGAAGGTTTTTGACATCAAGATAGAAGCCACTACGCGTTTAATGTCGGCAGTTTCGTCAACCACCACTGGAGTGTTACCAGCACCAACGCCGATAGCAGGTTTACCAGAGCTATAAGCGGCTTTCACCAT
The DNA here is from genome assembly GCF_046715635.1 of Serratia sp. (in: enterobacteria). GTDB lineage: Bacteria > Pseudomonadota > Gammaproteobacteria > Enterobacterales > Enterobacteriaceae > Chania. The sequence goes on along the minus strand of NZ_JBKJYW010000119.1, from coordinate 1,345 downwards.
GCCTGGGCCACCGGTTGCCAGGATCAGGTTGATGTCTGGGTGATGCATCAGCTGATTGGACAGGTCAACCGTTGGTTGGTCGATCCAGCCGATGATGTCTTTTGGTGCGCCAGCCGCGATGGCAGCCTGCAATACGATATCTGCGGCTTTGTTGGTGGCGTTCTTGGCACGTGGGTGCGGGGAGAAAATGATACCGTTACGGGTCTTCAGGCTGATCAGCGCTTTGAAGATGGCGGTAGAAGTCGGGTTGGTGGTTGGCACGATACCGCAAAGCAGGCCAATAGGCTCAGCTATAGTAATGGTACCGAAAGTTTCATCTTCGGAGAGGATCCCGCAGGTCTTTTCGTCTTTATAGGCGTTATAGATGTATTCAGAAGCGAAGTGGTTTTTGATGACTTTGTCTTCAACGATACCCATGCCTGATTCTTCAACGGCCAGTTTAGCCAGAGGAATACGGGCATCTGCGGCGGCGAGGGCAGCGGCGCGGAAGATCTTATCAACTTGCTCTTGTGAGAAGTTGGCATACTCGCGCTGGGCTTTTTTGACACGTGCAACAAGCTCGTTCAATTCAGCGACATTCGTTACAGCCATGATGCTCTCCTGATAAATGTTAAACTCTTTCAGTAAATAAGCCGTTCGAGGAACTAGTATAGACACCTGACAGGAAGGCGTCTGTTACATCATGAGACTGTTCCCGCAGTTAGCGACCCATACTGCTGATTTACTTAAAGAGCTTTACCAAGTGCAAGTTGGTAGTAGGCAAGCGAGACAGAAATCGGTTTCCATACCTTGTGCTACCTTTTGACTACGACTAAGAGCTTAACTATTCCTGAGTAGATATTTTGTGATGTACGTCATAAAAACTACAGGCTGACACCTTTCAGCTATCATTTATTGAGAGTCATTATCAACAAGGCGTTTAACGGTGATGAGATGATACTGAATAACAGCAAACAACATACAAGACATTAACAATAGAGATTTGTTTTGTAACATTCTATTGGGATAGGGAAAAATGCTGTCTGGGTGGATGGATTAGCGGGTGCAATTCCATTACATTAGCGCGCATCGGCAGTGTCTCTTTTTACAGTTATCTATGCGGAGTTTTTCGTGGGCCAATCTCTGTTGGATTTTTCCGGCTACATCAAGTTCTTTGTCGGCCTGTTTGCGCTGGTCAACCCGGTAGGTATTCTGCCGGTGTTTATCAGTATGACCAGTTATCAGGCCGAGGTCGGGCGTAACAAAACCAACCTGACGGCTAACCTGTCGGTGGCAATTATTTTGTGGACCTCGCTGTTCCTGGGTGAGGGTATATTGCGTATGTTCGGCATTTCCATCGATTCTT
>NZ_JBKJYW010000118.1:0-3416 GCF_046715635.1 Serratia sp. (in: enterobacteria) | reverse complement strand
GGGGTGGAAGTCAGCTTCTTCCTGATCGACGAAAACCGCTTCCGCCATAACGAAAGCGGCAGCCTGGGCGGTGAAGACTGCGGCTCTACCCAACATATCCTGTTGCTCGATGAGTTCTACCGCACGGCCGTGCGCCTGGCGGGGAAACGCATCCTGTGGAACATGGTACCGGGCGAAGAGGAAGCGCATTACGATGAATATGTGCTTTCGCTCTATTCGCAAGGTGTATTAACCCCGAATGAGTGGCTGGACCTCGGCGGATTGAGCACGCTCTCTGCCGAAGAGTTCTTTGGTGCCAGCCTGTGGCAGCTGTATAAGAGCATTGATTCGCCTTACAAGGCGGTGCTGAAAACGCTGCTGCTCGAAGCCTATTCGTGGGAATACCCGAAAACTCAGTTGCTGGCGATGGGGATCAAACATCGTCTGCACCAGGGGGAGATCGTCTGCTTTGGCCTTGATGCCTATTGCATGATGCTGGAGCGTGTCACCCACTACCTGACTGAAATCAACGATACCACCCGCCTTGACCTGGTTCGTCGCTGCTTCTATCTGAAGGTCTGCGAGAAGCTGTCGCAGTCCAACAACGCCACTATCGGTTGGCGGCGGGAAATCCTCAGCCAACTGGTCAGTGAATGGGGCTGGGACGAAGAGCGGTTGGCGATCCTCGATAACCGGGCTAACTGGAAGATCGAACGGGTGCGCGAAGCCCATAACGAACTGCTGGATGCGATGATGCAAAGCTATCGCAACCTGATCCGTTTCGCTCGCCGCAACAATCTCAGCGTCAGTGCCAGCCCGCAGGATATCGGAGTATTGACCCGTAAACTGTACGCGGCCTTTGAAGCACTGCCGGGTAAGGTGACGCTGGTGAACCCGCAAATTTCACCAGACCTGTCAGAAAACGACCTGACCTTTATTCATGTGCCGATTGGCCGCGCCAACCGCACCGGCTGGTACCTGTACAACCAGGCACCGGAGATGAGCTCGATCGTCAGCCATCAGCCGCTGGAATATAACCGCTATCTCAACAAGCTGGTGGCCTGGGCCTATTTCAACGGCCTGCTGACGTCGCGCACCCGCTTGCATATCAAGAGCGGCAATATCTGCGACACCGCCAAGCTGCAGGAACTGGTTACCGACGTGTCGCACCATTTCCCGCTGCGCCTGGCAGCTCCGACGCCGAAGGCACTCTACAGCCCGTGCGAAATTCGCCATCTGGCGATTATCGTCAATCTGGAAAACGACCCGACGGCGGCCTTCCGTAATCAGGTGGTGCATTTCGATTTCCGCAAGCTGGACGTGTTCAGCTTTGGCCAGCAGCAGCAATGCCTGGTTGGCAGTATCGATCTGCTGTACCGCAACTCATGGAATGAAGTGCGCACCCTGCATTTCAGCGGTGAGCAGTCGGTGCTTGAAGCGTTGAAGACCATTCTGGGCAAGATGCATCAGGATGCCGCGCCGCCGGAATCGGTGGAGGTGTTCTGCTATAGTCAGCACTTACGTGGTCTGATCCGTACCCGCATTCAACAACTGGTTTCCGAGTGTATCGAGCTGCGTCTTTCCAGCACTCGTCTGGAGCCGGGCCGGTTTAAAGCGGTGCGTGTGGCCGGGCAAACCTGGGGCCTGTTCTTTGAACGCCTGAGCGTCTCGGTGCAGAAGCTGGAAAACGCCGTAGAATTCTACGGGGCGATCTCCAACAACAAACTGCATGGCTTGTCGATCAAGGTGGAAACCGATCAGGTGCATTTGCCACCGGTGGTAGATGGTTTTGCCAGCGAGGGGATCATCCAGTTCTTCTTTGAAGACACCACGGATGATAAAGGCTTCAACATTTACATTCTGGATGAGTCGAACCGGGTTGAGGTTTATCACCACTGTGAAGGGAGCAAAGAGGAGTTGGTGCGCGACGTCAGCCGCTTCTACTCCTCCTCACACGATCGCTTTACCTACGGCTCCAGCTTTATCAACTTCAACCTGCCGCAGTTCTATCAGATTGTGCATCTCGATGGACGCATCCAGGTGATCCCATTCCGCAGCAATGCGCTGTCGAACCTGTGTATCTCGGTCGCCGACGGCAATGCCGCACAGCCTCTGAAGCAACAGTTCCAGCTGCATTAATCCATGGATTTCAGAAGTAAGTCGGAGGAAGGTCTGATGAGTGAACGTAACATTTTTGCAGAGCTTCAAGAAGGAATGGAAGCTTGGGGAATGTACAACGAGCTCGCGAGGGCAGGGTTTGGCAAAACCGAACAAACAAGCGGTGCTATTGATCAAAATAATCGACAAATATCCCCAAACTCTTGCAGAACTGGCAACCCTTTAAACGTTGCCAACCCCCGGTCTGGGGCGCAGTAGCTTGCGCCCCTCTGCAAAACTCAGCTAAAACTGACCGTCTCACCGGACTGTGTGCTAGCCGCTTCACTCAGCAACTCGTAAAATTCCCGGCCGCTGCGATCGCACTGCCAACTCTCGTCGCGATAGTTAAAGTGATAGCCACCGGCCTTGGTGGCCAGCCACACCTGGTGCAACGGCTCCTGACGGTTGATCACAATCTTGCTGCCGTTTTCGAAGCTTAGCGTCATCACCCCACCATTGGTTTCGTAATCGATATCTGCATCACCGTCAAAATCGTCCAGGGTCTGTTCAATATTCAGTATCAGTTGGTCGGCCAACTGGTGAAACTCGCTATCGTTCATCAGATTTCCTCCGGGAAACCTCGGCCTTTAGGCCGGGGAGGAAAGGAGACGGTTTTCAAGCTAACTTCTTTTTGTCTTTTCACTATAACTCCTGTAATTTTGTACATATGAAACGCGCCTACAAATATCGGTTTTATCCAACACAGGATCAGATTGAGTTTTTAGCTCACACCTTCGGCTGTGTGCGTTTTGTCTACAATTCAGTTCTTCGCTGGCGAACTGATGCGTACCGCGAACGACAGGAGAAGATCGGCTACATTCAGGCCCATGCCCGACTAACCGCCCTAAAAAAAGAGCCTGAATTTACCTGGCTGAATGATGTTTCCTGCGTCCCGTTACAGCAGACTCTTCGCCACCAACAGACCGCCTTTTCTAACTTCTTTGCGGGGCGTGCCAAGTACCCAACATTCAAAAGCAAACACCACAAACAATCTGCTGAATTTACGGCGAGTGCCTTTAAATACCGTAACGGCAAGCTGTACATGGCTAAAAGCACAACGCCACTCTATGTTCGCTGGAGTCGTGAACTCCCCTCGACACCTTCAACCGTCACCATTTCCAAAGATGCATCAGGTCGATATTTCGTGTCCTGTTTGTGCGAATTTGAATCAAAATCACTGCCTGTTACCGCAAAAATGACGGGCATTGATATGGGTTTAAAAGATTTGTTCGTCACTGATAGCGGATTTAAAACCGGCAATCCCCGCCACACGGCGAAGT
>NZ_JBKJYW010000117.1:0-9470 GCF_046715635.1 Serratia sp. (in: enterobacteria) | reverse complement strand
GGTTGGGTGAGCGTGGATAGTCAACGCGATATCTTCTGCGTCACAACCCATCTCGATCGCCAGACCGATTTCACCCAACAGCTCGCCGCCGTTGGTGCCGACAATCGCGCCACCGATGATACGGTGCGTTTCTTTGTCGAAGATCAGTTTGGTCATACCATCTGCACAGTCAGAAGCGATAGCACGACCTGAAGCTGCCCACGGGAAGGTGGAAGTTTCGTAGCTGATGCCTTTCTCTTTGGCTTCTTTCTCGGTCATCCCTACCCATGCCACTTCTGGCTCGGTGTAAGCGATCGATGGGATCACTTTCGGGTCGAAGTAGTGCTTCATACCAGCGATAACTTCAGCAGCCACGTGGCCTTCATGCACGCCTTTGTGCGCCAGCATCGGTTGACCGACGATGTCGCCAATCGCGAAGATGTGCGGCACGTTGGTACGCAACTGTTTGTCGACGTGGATAAAGCCACGGTCGTCAACTTCTACACCGGCTTGACCAGCATCCAGCAGTTTACCGTTCGGCACACGGCCGATCGCTACCAGCACCGCGTCGTAGCGCTGTGGTTCTGCAGGGGCTTTTTTACCTTCCATCGTGACGTAGATGCCGTCTTCTTTGGCTTCTACCGCGGTCACTTTGGTTTCCAGCATCAGGTTGAACTGCTTGCTGATACGCTTGGTAAAGACTTTCACCACGTCTTTATCTGCAGCCGGGATCACCTGGTCGAACATTTCAACCACGTCGATCTGTGAACCCAGAGCATGGTATACGGTGCCCATTTCCAGGCCGATGATACCGCCGCCCATAACCAGCATGCGCTCTGGAACGGTTTTCAGCGCCAGTGCATCGGTGGAATCCCACACGCGTGGATCTTCATGAGGAATAAATGGCAGTTGGATCGGACGGGAACCTGCGGCGATGATGGCATTGTCGAAGTTGATGGTGGTAGCACCATTCTCACCTTCAACCACCAGCGTGTTGGCACCGGTGAATTTACCCAGGCCGTTGACCACTTTCACTTTGCGGCCTTTAGCCATGCCAGCCAGACCACCGGTCAGCTGATTGATGACTTTTTCTTTCCAGACGCGCACTTTGTCGATGTCGGTTTTCGGCTCGCCGAAAACGATGCCGTGTTCAGCCAACGCTTTGGCTTCTTCGATCACTTTGGCAACGTGCAACAGTGCTTTGGAAGGAATACAGCCCACGTTCAGGCAAACACCGCCCAGAGTGGAGTAACGCTCAACCAGAATGGTTTCCAGACCTAAGTCAGCGCAACGAAAAGCAGCAGAGTAACCTGCAGGGCCCGCCCCAAGTACCACGACCTGAGTTTTAATTTCAGTACTCATCATGACCTCTTAATTAGTTGTCCGGCGGGTCAGACGTCATTTTATACCCGTCATCCTTGAAGCTGCCTCGGCGTTGGCTGCGTTCGTTCACCTGAATCACTTACAGAAAGTAAGCTCATCAGGATTCACGAACTTGCCGCCTTGATGCAGCTCCAATTATTTTGGGTATGTTATTAATCAATCTCATAACGCCCTTCATCCACCGGGACGCATACACCGCGAGCAGTTTACAGAATTGTTAATAATCTGCAAAGCGTGTTCGAGTGACCCGTGTCCCAACAATTCTGTCGAGTCATGCAAAACCCGACAAAACTGCTACTGAATTACTAAGGGCGCAGCATGCTGCGCCCTTTTTTCATTACATCACCAGACGGCGAATGTCGGCCAGCATGTTGTTGATGATGGTGATAAAGCGCGCACCATCAGCACCGTCTATCACCCGGTGGTCGAAGGAGAGCGACATTGGCATCATCAGACGCGGCGTGAACTCTTTACCATTCCAGACCGGCTCCATCGCAGACTTGGAGACACCCAGGATAGCCACTTCCGGCGCGTTAACAATCGGCGCGAAGTGAGTAGTCCCGATACCGCCCAGGCTGGAGATGGTGAAGCAACCGCCCTGCATTTCGCCTGCGGTCAACTTACCGTCACGCGCTTTTTTGGAGATCGCCATCAGTTCACGGGACAGCTCAGTGATGCTCTTCTTGTTCACATCCTTGAATACCGGAACCACCAGGCCATTTGGCGTATCTACCGCCACGCCGATGTTGATGTATTTCTTCAGCGTCAGCTTCTGGCCATCTTCGGACAGTGAGCTGTTGAAGCGTGGCATCTGCTCCAGGGCAGCGGCAACGGCTTTCATGATGAACACCACCGGGGTGAACTTCACGTCCAGCTTACGTTTGGCAGCTTCGTCGTTCTGCTGCTTGCGGAACGCTTCCAGATCGGTGATATCGGTTTTGTCGAAGTGAGTCACATGCGGGATCATCACCCAGTTGCGGCTCAGGTTGGCACCAGAGATTTTCTGGATGCGGCCCAGTTCAACTTCTTCGATCTCACCAAACTTGCTGAAGTCCACTTTCGGCCACGGCAGCATGCCTGGCAGACCACCGCCGGTAGCGGCAGGAGCAGCTTCGGCGCGTTTGACCGCGTCTTTCACGTAAGCCTGAACGTCTTCGCGCAGGATACGGCCTTTACGACCGGAGCCCTTCACTTTCGCCAGGTTAACACCGAACTCACGCGCCAGGCGGCGGATGACTGGGGTAGCGTGAACGTAGGCATCGTTCTCGGTAAACTCGCCTTTGCCAGCAGCGGCAGCAGGTGCGGCCGCTTTGGCTTCCTGCTTGGCCGGAGCTGGAGCAGCTTCTGCTTTCTGAGCTGGAGCGGCTGCCGGTGCCGCACCTTCTACCTCGAAGACCATAATCAGCGAGCCGGTTTTCACTTTATCGCCGGTACTGATTTTGATTTCTTTCACGGTGCCCGCGAACGGAGCCGGAACTTCCATAGAAGCCTTGTCACCTTCAACGGTGATCAGTGACTGCTCAGCGGCAACTTTATCGCCCACTTTCACCATCACTTCGGTCACTTCTACTTCGTCGCCGCCAATGTCTGGTACTTCGACATTTTTCGCCGCGCTTGCCTCTGGTGCAGCAGCCGGAGCCGCCTGGGTAGCCGCAGCCGCAGGGGCAGCAGAAGCCGCGCCAGCCACTTCGAAGACCATAATCAGGGAACCGGTTTTCACTTTGTCACCGGTGTTGATTTTGATCTCTTTCACGGTACCGGCGAACGGTGCAGGCACTTCCATAGAAGCCTTGTCGCCTTCTACGGTGATCAGAGACTGCTCGGCAGTCACGGTATCGCCAACCTTCACCAGGATCTCGGTGACTTCAACTTCGTCAGCCCCGATGTCCGGCACTTCAACGTCTTTGGCAGCAGCAGCAGCAGCAGGAGCCGCGGCCGGTTTTTCTTCTGCCTTGGCGGCTGGTGCGGCAGCGGCCGCACCTTCTGCTTCAAAGATCATCAGCAGTTTGCCCGTCTCGGTTTTATCACCGACGGCAACTTTGATCTCTTTCACCACGCCAGCCTGCGGCGAAGGCACTTCCATGGAGGCTTTGTCACCTTCCACGGTGATCAGCGATTGTTCAGCTTCAACCTTATCGCCAACCTTCACCAGGATCTCGGTGATTTCAACTTCATCTGCACCGATGTCCGGCACTTTGATTTCGATAGACATTGTTCAGTACCTCTTATGCCAGACGCGGGTTAACTTTTTCTGGGTTGATGTCGAATTTCTTAATCGCATCAGCGACCACAGAAGCTTCAATTTCACCGCGTTTAGCCAGTTCACCCAGAGCAGCAACCACCACGTAGGAAGCATCAACTTCGAAGTGGTGACGCAGGTTTTCGCGGCTGTCTGAACGACCGAAGCCGTCAGTACCCAGTACGCGATAATCGCTGGCTGGTACGAAAGTACGAACCTGCTCTGCGAACAGCTTCATGTAGTCGGTAGAAGCTACCGCTGGCGCCTCGTTCATCACCTGAGCGATGTAAGGCACACGTGGAGTTTCGGTTGGGTGCAGCATGTTCCAACGCTCACAGTCCTGACCATCACGCGCCAGTTCGGTGAAGGAAGTTACGCTGTAGGTATCAGAACCTACGCCGTAGTCTTTCGCCAGGATCTGCGCAGCTTCACGCACATGGCGCAGGATTGAGCCAGAGCCCAACAGCTGTACTTTACCTTTGCTACCTTCCAGCGTTTCCAGCTTGTAGATACCTTTACGGATACCCTCTTCTGCGCCCTGTGGCATGGCTGGCATGTGGTAGTTTTCGTTCAGCGTGGTCAGGTAGTAGTAGACGTTTTCTTGCGCGTCACCGTACATACGCACCAGACCATCATGCATGATCACCGCGACTTCATACGCGTAAGCCGGATCGTAAGAGATGCAGTTAGGGATGGTCAGAGACTGAATGTGGCTGTGGCCATCTTCGTGCTGCAGACCTTCGCCGTTCAGGGTAGTACGCCCTGAAGTCCCGCCGATCAGGAAGCCACGCGCCTGTTGGTCACCCGCTGCCCAGCACAGGTCGCCGATACGTTGGAAACCGAACATGGAGTAGTAGATGTAGAACGGGATCATTGGCAGATCGTTGGTGCTGTAGGAAGTCGCTGCGGCCAACCAGGAAGAGGCTGCACCCAGTTCGTTGATACCTTCCTGCAGGATCTGGCCTTTCTCGTCTTCTTTGTAGTAGGCAACCTGCTCACGGTCCTGCGGGGTGTACTGCTGGCCGTTCGGGCTGTAGATACCGATCTGACGGAACAGACCTTCCATCCCGAAGGTACGCGCTTCGTCGGCGATGATTGGCACCAGGCGATCTTTGATCGACTTGTTCTTCAGCATCACGTTCAGGGCACGCACAAAGGCGATGGTGGTAGAAATTTCTTTGTTCTGCTCTTCCAGCAGTGAGCTGAAATCTGCCAGAGCTGGCATTTCCAGCTTCTCGGTGAATTTCGGCATGCGGGTTGGCACGTAGCCTTCCAGCGCCTGACGACGTTCGTGCAGATACTTGTACTCTTCGGAGTCTTTCTCGAAGGTGATGTATGGCAGTTTTTCGATGTCGGCATCGGCCACTGGCACGTTGAAACGATCGCGGAAGTGGTGAACCCCTTCCATGTTCATTTTCTTCACCTGGTGAGCGATGTTTTTACCTTCCGCAGTTTCACCCATGCCGTAACCTTTGATGGTATGGGCCAGGATCACGGTTGGTTTACCTTGGGTATCCTGCGCTTTTTTCAGTGCAGCAAAGACTTTCTTCGGATCGTGGCCACCACGGTTCAGCGACCAGATCTCGTCGTCGGTCATATCTTTGACCAGCGCGGCGGTTTCTGGGAAGCGGCCGAAGAAGTGCTCACGCACGTAAGCGCCGTCTTTGGATTTGAAGGTCTGGTAGTCGCCGTCCAGGGTTTCGTTCATCAGTTGGATCAGCTTGCCGCTGGTGTCTTTACGCAGCAATTCATCCCAACGACCGCCCCAGATCACTTTCAGCACCTGCCAGCCAGCACCTGCAAAGATGCCTTCCAGCTCGTTGATGATCTTGCCGTTACCGGTGACCGGGCCATCCAGACGCTGCAGGTTACAGTTGATGACGAATACCAGGTTGTCCAGCTTCTCACGGGTCGCGATGGTGATCGCGCCTTTGGATTCCGGTTCGTCCATCTCGCCGTCGCCCAGGAAGGCATACACGGTCTGGCCAGAGGTGTCTTTCAGCCCACGGTGTTCCAGATACTTGAGGAACTTGGCCTGATAGATAGCGCTGATTGGGCCCAGACCCATGGAGACGGTCGGGAACTGCCAGAATTCAGGCATCAGTTTTGGATGCGGGTAAGAGGACAGGCCTTTACCGTGCACTTCCTGACGGAAGTTGTTCATTTGATCTTCGGTCAGGCGGCCTTCAAGGAAGGCACGTGCATAAACGCCCGGAGAGATGTGGCCCTGGAAGTAAACCAGATCGCCGCCGTCTTTCTCGTTGCGAGCACGGAAGAAGTGGTTAAAGCAGACTTCATAGAAGGTCGCGGAAGATTGGAAGGAAGCCATGTGGCCGCCCAGATCCAGATCTTTCTTGGAAGCACGCAACACGGTCATCACGGCGTTCCAACGGATAGCAGAACGAATACGACGCTCCAGATCCAGGTTGCCCGGGTATGCCGGTTCGTCTTCTACCGCGATGGTGTTGACGTAGTTGTTAGCCGCAGCACCCGCTGCAACACTAACACCGCCCTTGCGGGCTTCTCCCAGAACCTGATCAATCAGGAACTGAGCGCGTTCAACACCCTCTTCACGGATGACCGATTCGATCGCCTGCAGCCAGTCGCGGGTTTCGATCGGATCCACGTCATTGTTTAAACGTTCTGACATGGTGGTATTCCTTATCTGTCTAATGGTTTGTTTGGAGCCTGTCTTCCTGCGTTCTGTCGTAAAACGCACGAAGACAGGCTCATCAGTTTGGTTGCCGCTTAAGTACTTAACTAAGCACTCCGAGCTTTATCTCTACAAGCTGGTGTGCCTTGAAGAGAACCACTCTTAATCCTTGCGTTGCTGGAGACGCCGCAGCGATCGATCACGCCGGGTGTGTTCCCTGCTGAGATCCAACAAAATTTCCTCGATAAACGCCAAATGGCGGTGCGAGGCTTCACGGGCCTTTTCAGGTTCGCGTGCCACTATCGCCTCAAAGATCCCGGCGCGATGGCTACTCACTGTTGCCAACATCTCACGGCGCGAGTAGAGCAATTCAAAGTTCTGACGAACATTCTGTTCCAACATCGGGCCCATACAGCGCAGCAGATGAAGTAACACAACGTTGTGGGCAGCCTCGGTCACGGCAATTTGGTATTGCATGACCGCATCGGCTTCGGCGTCTAGATCGCCGCTGTCCTGAGCTTGCTGGATCACATGATGGCAGTCGCGGATGCGCGCCAGATCTTCGTCAGTCCCACGTAACGCCGCATAATAGGCAGCGATACCTTCGAGGGCATGACGGGTTTCGAGCAGATCGAATTGCGATTCAGGATGATCGGCCAGCAGCTCAGCCAGCGGATCGCTGAAGCTCTGCCACAGATTAGTTTGTACAAAGGTACCGCCTCCCTGGCGACGCAGGAGCAGCCCTTTAGCTTCCAGGCGCTGAATTGCCTCTCTCAAAGAAGGACGGGAAACATCAAACTGTTTCGCCAGCTCTCGCTCTGGAGGCAGCTTTTCGCCTGGACGTAGCGTACCCTCGAGGATCAGGTATTCGAGCTGCTGCTCGATAACATCTGACAACTTGGGTTGGCGGATTTTGCTGTAGGCCATGGGTGATTTCTTCTCTGCGAAGTGCCCGGAGTCAATTGGTAATACCAATTTCAAAAACGTGACGGTAAAGTAACAAAGTATTCACCTCCTGTCCATATGGGCCTTGATCGAAATCATGAATGCCGCACATTTTAACACTTCAATCCATAAACCTTTGCAAACCGGCAACTCAGCGTTGGTAATACCATTTACGAGGTAGGCGCCAAATTTAACTTTTGTGAAACCTCTGGTTAGCTAGAATGCCGGGATTATAGGGCAAGGAGATTAAGGGTTTTTTTTGCTTTACTACCGCTTACCGAGCACCGCTCCGTTAACAAAAAAATAACAACAATGGCGATTATTTTTGCGGATTCTGTGATTTATTGCTTATTTCGTGCACGCAATCCCTCCGCTAGTCACACAACCCGCATTTTGTTGCCTAAACTGCTGCAATCTTCATCATTCAAACAACAAAGCAGGTGCAAACTTTCGCACATACCATTATTCTCTGCCAAACGGTAGCGACGCCGTGGAATTTATAGCTATAACGTCGTAAACGAAAAACAACACACATCGTAATCATTACTTTACGGTAATGAGCATTATGTCAGCACAGAGGGTTTCATTGATGGATGGTCAACAGCATGGCGACCAGCTAAAGCGCGGCCTGAAAAACCGCCATATCCAGCTGATTGCCTTAGGTGGCGCAATAGGTACCGGCCTGTTCCTCGGTATCGCTCAAACAATAAAAATGGCCGGCCCGTCGGTCATCCTTGGTTATGCAATTGGCGGTTTTATTGCCTTCCTGATCATGCGTCAACTGGGTGAAATGGTGGTAGAAGAGCCGGTGGCCGGATCGTTTAGCCACTTCGCCTATAAATACTGGGGGAACTTCGCCGGTTTCGCGTCCGGTTGGAACTACTGGGTGCTGTATGTGCTGGTTGCCATGGCGGAACTGACCGCGGTGGGCATTTACGTACAGTACTGGTGGCCGGAGATCCCAACCTGGATCTCCGCCGCCGTGTTCTTCCTGGCCATCAACGCCATCAACCTGTCGAGTGTCAAGGTCTATGGTGAAATGGAGTTCTGGTTCGCCATCATCAAAGTGGTGGCTATCATTGGCATGATTGCCTTTGGTGCCTACCTGCTGTTCAGCGGCCTGGGCGGCCCGGAAGCCAGCGTCACCAACCTGTGGGCGCAGGGTGGATTCTTCCCGAACGGCACCATGGGGCTACTCATGGCGATGGCGGTGATCATGTTCTCCTTCGGTGGATTGGAGCTGGTGGGCATTACCGCCGCCGAAGCCGATAACCCGGAAAAAAGTATCCCGAAAGCCACCAACCAGGTGATCTACCGTATCCTGCTGTTCTATATCGGCTCACTGACTATTCTACTGTCACTCTATCCATGGGGCAAAGTGGTCGAAGGCGGCAGCCCGTTCGTACTGATCTTCCATGCGCTGAACAGCAATATGGTCGCAACGGTGCTTAATATTGTGGTGCTGACGGCCGCGCTGTCGGTCTACAACAGCTGCGTTTATTGCAACAGCCGCATGCTGTACGGTTTGGCCAAACAGGGCAATGGCCCGAAAGCCCTGCTGAAAGTGGATAGCCGCGGTGTGCCGGTAGTTGCCATCGGTGTCTCTGCGTTGGCAACCGCACTGTGTGTGCTGATTAACTACCTGATACCAGGCCGTGCCTTTGAACTGCTGATGGCTCTTGTGGTGTCTGCCTTGGTGATCAACTGGGCGATGATCAGCCTGGCACACCTGAAATTCCGCCAGGCGAAAAACCGTGAAGGCGTCGAGCCGAAGTTCAAGGCCTTCTGGTATCCGTTCAGCAACTATCTGTGCCTGGCCTTTTTGGCCGCCATTCTGGTGATCATGTATCTGACACCGGGGATCCAGATTTCCGTGCTGCTGATCCCGGTATGGCTCGCCATTCTCGGCATCGGTTACTTCATCAAGCAGCGTGGCCAACAACCGGCCAGTGCCGCAAGCCGTTAATCTTGAATCAGTTTTCTAAGGCCCGCCAGCGCGGGCCTTTTTTTACCCTATGCTTTTTGCCAACTGGCTCACACTTTTTCGGCAGTGGCTGATTTGTCCATCTCTACAACCATTAATTTCTGATAGTTCACCGCCACGCAGGGCAATAATCGTTATCCAACAGTCCGATCCTGTCATCGCGGAGAAAATGTCCATGAAGAGCAATGCCCTATCGATAAAAGAAAAGATTGGCTACGGCATGGGAGACGCCGGTTGCAACATGATCGGCGGCGCAATCATGCTGTTCCTCAACTACTTCTATACCG
>NZ_JBKJYW010000116.1:0-20049 GCF_046715635.1 Serratia sp. (in: enterobacteria) | reverse complement strand
AACTGCTTCGGGATAATGGCGTCGGTATCGACGTTGGCCGCGTCCAAAGGCACCACTAAGCCGGTATGTTGAGTAAATTTAGCCACGCTGGTGCTCCTTAGTGCAATTCACGGATGTCGGCAAAATGGCCGGTAACGGCAGCGGCGGCAGCCATCGCCGGGCTGACCAGATGAGTACGCCCACCCCGGCCCTGGCGCCCTTCGAAGTTACGGTTGCTGGTTGAGGCACAGCGCTCGCCTGGGTTCAGACGGTCGTTGTTCATCGCCAGACACATGGAGCAGCCCGGCAGGCGCCATTCGAAACCAGCTTCGATAAAGATCTTGTCCAGACCTTCCTCTTCCGCCTGCGCTTTGACCGGGCCGGAGCCAGGTACCACAATCGCCTGCACGTTTGCGGCCACTTTACGGCCTTTGGCGATGGCGGCAGCGGCACGCAAATCTTCGATACGTGAGTTGGTGCAAGAGCCGATAAACACTTTGTCGATTGCGACGTCAGTCAGCTTGATGCCGGGTTTCAGATCCATATAGGCCAACGCTTTTTCAGCTGAGGCACGTTCCACCGGATCGCTAAAGGAATCGGGGGTTGGGATTGCCTGATCGACCGCGATAACCTGCCCAGGATTGGTACCCCAGGTCACCTGTGGTGCGATATCTTCCGCCCGCAGGGTGATGGTGGTATCGAATTTGGCTTCGGCGTCGGACTTCATGGTGCGCCAGTAAGCCACTGCCTGCTCCCAGTTTTCCCCGGTTGGAGCGAACTGGCGGCCTTTCAGGTAATTAAAGGTGGTGTCGTCTGGTGCAACCAGGCCCGCTTTGGCGCCCATCTCAATCGCCATGTTGCACAGTGTCATGCGGCCTTCCATGCTCAACGCTTCGATAGCTTTGCCACAAAATTCAACTACGTGGCCAGTACCGCCAGCGCTGCCGGTTTTGCCGATCACGGCCAGCACGATATCTTTGGCGGTGATCCCTTCTGCGGCATCGCCAGTGACTTCAATCTTCATCGTCTTGGCGCGGCCCTGCTTCAGGGTTTGGGTCGCCAACACGTGTTCCACTTCCGAAGTACCGATACCGAACGCCAGCGAGCCAAAGGCACCGTGCGTGGCGGTATGGGAGTCGCCACAGACGATGGTCATGCCCGGCAGCGTCATGCCTTGCTCAGGGCCGATAACGTGGACAATGCCCTGGAAGGGGTGGTTCAGGTCATACAGTGAGACGCCGAACTCTGCGCAGTTCTTGATCAGCTCCTGCATTTGGATGCGGGCCATCTCGCCGCTGGCGTTGATGTCTTTGGTCTGGGTCGAAACGTTGTGATCCATGGTGGCAAAGGTCTTGCCCGGCTGACGCACTTTGCGCCCCATGGCACGCAGGCCGTCGAAGGCCTGTGGGGAGGTCACTTCATGCACCAGATGACGATCGATGTACAGCAGCGGTGTCTCGTTTGGCGCTTCATGCACCACGTGGGCATCGTATAATTTCTGATATAAGGTCTTGGCCATGATTTACGCCCCCTCAGCCACGAAGCGGGCAATGATATCGCCCATTTCATTGGTGCCGATGGCTTTGCCCGTACCGGCCAGATCGGCGGTACGGTAGCCCTGTTCCAACGCCTGATTAATCGCGCGCTCGATCGCATCTGCGGCTTCATCGGCGCCCAGGCTGTAACGCAGCAGCAGGGTGGCAGACAGAATTTGCGCGATCGGGTTGGCAATGTTTTTGCCCGCGATGTCCGGTGCGGAACCACCGGCGGGTTCGTACAGGCCAAAGCCTTGCTCGTTCAGGCTGGCGGAAGGCAGCATACCCATTGAACCGGTGATCATGGCGCATTCATCCGACAGAATGTCGCCAAACAGGTTGGAACACAGCAGCACGTCGAACTGGGACGGATCTTTGATTAACTGCATGGTGGCGTTGTCGATATACATGTGTGACAGCGACACATCCGGGTAATCCTTGGCGACCTGAGTCACGACTTCACGCCACAGGATGGAGCTTTGCAACACGTTGGCTTTATCAATCGAGGTGACGATGTTGCGGCGTTTGCGGGCGGACTCGAAGGCAATACGGGCGATGCGTTCGATCTCAAAGCGGTGGTAGACCTCGGTATCAAAGGCGCGCTCATGCATGCCCTGGCCTTCACGGCCTTTGGGTTGGCCGAAGTAGATGCCGCCGGTTAACTCACGTACGCACAGAATGTCGAAACCACGCGCGGCAATATCGGCACGCAGCGGGCAAAAATCCTCCAGCCCTTGGTACAGGCGGGCAGGGCGCAGGTTACTGAACAGTTTGAAGTGCTTACGCAGCGGCAGCAGCGCACCGCGCTCCGGCTGCTCTGCCGGTGGCAGGTGCTCCCATTTCGGGCCGCCCACCGAGCCGAACAGGATGGCATCGGCCTGCTCACAGCCAGCAACGGTCGCTGCGGGTAATGGGGTGCTGTGACGATCGATGGCAATGCCACCGACGTCATATTCACTGGTGGTGATGCGGATACCAAAGCGTTGGCGCACTGCATCTAACACTTTGTGGGCCTGAGCCATTACTTCCGGGCCGATTCCGTCTCCGGGCAAGACGGCAATGTGGTAAGTCTTAGTCATGTTCACACCGTTTCCTGATTATTTTGATGTTTGGTTTGCTGCAAGCGCTGCTTTTCTTTTTCTACTTGCTGAGAGCGCCAGATATTATTCAATACGTGGATCATCGCCTTGGCTGAAGATTCCACAATGTCGGTTGCCAGGCCCACGCCATGGAAGCGGCGGCCTTGGTAAGACACCACGATATCAACCTGGCCCAGTGCGTCGCGGCCCTGACCTTTGGCGGTCAGTTGGTATTTCACCAGCTCAATCGGGTAGTCGGTAATCCGGTTGATGGCTTGGTAAACCGCATCTACCGGGCCGTTGCCCGTGGCGGCTTCGGACTTCTCTTCCTCGCCACATTTCAGTTTGACTGAAGCGGTAGCCATAATGCTGCTGCCAGACTGCACGCTGAAGTATTCCAGGCTGAAATGCTCAGGCTCTTCCTGCTGCTTGTTGATAAATGCCAGGGCTTCCAGATCGTAGTCAAACACCTGGCCTTTCTTGTCGGCCAGCTTCAGGAAGGCAGCGTACAGTACGTCCAGATTGTAATCCTGCTCCTTGTAGCCCATCTCTTCCATGCGATGTTTTACCGCCGCGCGGCCGGAACGGGAGGTCAGGTTCAACTGGACGTCTTTCAGACCGATGGTCTGCGGGGTCATGATTTCGTAGTTCTCGCGGTTTTTCAGCACGCCGTCCTGGTGGATACCGGAGGAGTGAGCGAAGGCGTTGGAACCGACGATGGCCTTGTTGGCCGGGATGGGCATATTGCACAGCTGGCTGACCAACTGGCTGGTGCGGTAGATTTCCTGATGATTGATATTGGTGTGCACCTGCATAAAGTCCTGACGCACTTTAATTGCCATGATCACTTCTTCCAGTGAACAGTTACCGGCGCGTTCGCCGATGCCGTTCAAGGTGCCTTCTACCTGACGGGCACCGGCCTGGACGGCAGCGATAGAGTTACCCACGGCCATGCCCAAATCGTCGTGGCAGTGGACGGAAATAATCGCCTTATCAATGTTAGGCACGCGATCGTACAGCGTAGTGATGATGCCGCCAAACTGGTTTGGCGTGGTGTAGCCTACGGTATCAGGAATATTAATGGTGGTGGCACCGGCGTTGATGGCGGCTTCTACCACGCGGCACAGGTTATCAATCGGGGTACGGCCAGCGTCTTCACAAGAGAACTCTACGTCATCGGTATAGTTGCGGGCGCGTTTGACGGAGCGCACCGCCATTTCCAGCACCTGGTCGAAAGAGCGCTTCAATTTGGATTCGATGTGCAGGGTGGAAGTCGCCAGGAAGACGTGAATACGGAAGGCCTCGGCTACGCGTAATGCTTCGGCTGCGACGTCAATGTCGTTATCAACACAGCGTGCCAGACCACAAACGCGGCTGTTTTTGATCTGGCGGGCAATGGTCTGTACCGACTCGAAATCCCCAGGGGAGGAGACCGGGAAGCCGACTTCCATCACATCGACACCCATTCTTTCCAGCGCCATGGCGATCTGAATTTTTTCTTTAACGCTCAGGCTTGCCTGCAGTGCCTGTTCACCATCACGCAATGTGGTATCGAAAATAATGACTTGTTGGCTCATCGTGTTGTTCCTTGTCGTGTTTGTTTCACGCTAAGCGGGTAAAAAAAAACCCGCGCAGTAGCGCGGGTTTTGCAGATGATGGGCTGAATCAGCGTTGAACCCCGTCCACCAGCGTACCGCGCACATAAGATGCGTTTAGTAGTAGGCCTAGTAGACGGTGGGTACGGATCATGGCGGTCAGCTTCTCTAAAATTGTTTCGTTGCCTAATTTGATACTTTATTGGCCGGGGCATGTCAACACCTGATTAAAACAGGGGTATTGAAAAGCGGGGGTACCAACGGCCGTGGCGCTAGTTGGAAACTCGGCGAAATCCCCCAAGGCCAGCGCTAAATCCACTGGTGAACGGGAGTTTATTAGCATAAATGGTTTGAAAGCAGCGCTGCCGCATTGATTAACAATACTACTCGGTTAAAATTTATCGTTGGTGCAAAAAACCAGCAGACGTGGCTTGATGGGATGTTGATGCTGCCCGTTTGGTATTCATGGCGTCAATTTGTTGCCATCTTTTTATTTGTAATTCGTATTTTTAGCGCCGAACTGAGCGGTTACAATCAATTAAGTGAGGCTAAAGATAGCTATTTTGCTCTGGTATGATTGTCCATCATCTCATTTTATGGTCTGATCCAGAGGTTGATGGGTACCAAACGGGTATCCATAACTCAGGTGTTTTACCTGTCGATTTTGTTTGTATGCCATCGGCGTGATGCGAACCGATGTGCCGAGGCTGCCTACCGACGAACAATGCCAAATATGCACCGCTGTGTCATATTTTTTATAGGATGATGCCTGATTGCTATCTTTCCAGGGTAGTCAAAAGGGATAACTAATTTCGCTGTGTGGGAATAACGTAGGATGTCTTTTCCCGTTATTCCCCTGCGCGCTAGCGGGATTATCTACATGGGACTTAGTGGAGTTTGGATATGTCCGAATATAATTCAGGAACTGTCTTGAGGAAAGAAAACGGCGATATTCATTTGCGCAGTGTGGATCTTAATTTACTCACTGTTTTTGATGCGGTTATGCAGATGCAGAATATTACCAAGGCGGCAAATTCCTTAGGGATGTCACAGCCTGCGGTCAGCAATGCTGTGTCACGTTTGAAGATCATGTTCAACGACGAACTGTTTGTCCGCTTCGGCCGTGGCATTCAACCCACCATGCGCGCCCGCCAACTTTTTGGCCCGGTACGTCAGGCACTGCAACTGGTACAAAATGAGCTGCCTGGCGCTGGCTTTGATGCCCTGAGCAGCGAACGTCTCTTTGTGCTTTCCATCTGCAGCCCGTTAGATATTCGTCTGACTGCCAAAATAATTAACAACGTCAAGAGCATGGCACCCAACGTGCAGATACAGACCAAGTCCTACATGAGCAATAACATCGAGCATCAGTTACGCTATCAGGAAACCGAGTTTGTTATTGGTTATAGTCGCCTTGAACTTCCCGAGTTTCAGGATATTGCTTTATTCGATGATGAATTGACCCTGGTTGCCGCGCAGTCTCATCCACGACTGGTGGGGACCGTTAGTCAGAAACAGATGCTGTCGGAGCACCATGCTGTCATCTCATTAGAGCGTTTTTGTTCCTTTAGCAAACCCTACTATCTTGACGAGGCCATGCAACGAAGTGTCACCCAGCAATGTACCGACCTGTTCAGCGCATTGAATATAGTTGCCATGACCGAAATGGTGGCAATCGCTCCTCGTTGGTTTGCCCAGCAGTACGCACAAGCCTTGCAGCTAAAATTAATTCCGCTGCCTTGGGAGAGGAAAACCGCCACCTGTTATCTCTCCTGGCATGAGTCTGCCGAGCGTGATGAAGGCCATCAGTGGATGAAGTCCGTGCTTAGCCAATCTGGCGTATTGCGCTAATGAGTGACTTATTGGCCCAGCGCGCTTTCGAGTGCGTCGGGTTGATAATGAATAGCACGCCGGATTAATAAGAATAGGCTTAAATTAAACTAAGACAATTCTGTATAAAGGGCCCTGGGAAATATCATATCCGCGCAACGGTTAATTAATTTGTGCGGAGGAAACTCTATTCTGCCTCCTAACGATACTGCTGCTATTCTAACCTGTTGCCTCTCCCTCCTTGTCGTCGATCCCACTTTGTCTATTTGGCGTAAACCTTTTGCACTCCCTTTTGTCCAAGATCAAGAGAAATGAGCACAAGCGCGTTTTGGCTCACACTTCTACGCTGAAATCCCTTTTCCCACAGCGGGAGACTAGGTAGACTGCGAAAAAAAAGTAAACACGTGTAAGCTGAGATGTGAGAGCTTGTGCTCCGATCGCGGTTAACTGGTTGATTAATTTTAGGCTTAGAGCGCTATGACCAATACTTTGCAACATTACCACCAGGTCGAACGTATACAGCATCAAATTGCTAACCGTGCCGAACATACGGCTTTCCGTCAGTGGTCCCCGCAGGGAGAAACACGGCTGACCTGGTCACAGGTCGGGGCCCACACACAACATATTGCCTGTGCTTTGTTGGCATTGGGCGTCGAGGTACAGGAACGTATCGCGATTTTTGCCAACAACAGCATGGCCTGGTCGCTGGCCGATCTGGCGATCCTCGAACTGCGGGCGGTCAGCGTGCCGCTCTATGCCACCAACACCCCGGCTCAGGCGGCATTTATCGTTAATGATGCCGATATCCGCATTCTGTTTGTCGGTGAGCAAGCACAGCTGGATGCCGCGATTGCGCTGCGCGGCGTGTGCCCGCAACTGACCCATATTATTGTCTTTGATGCTTCAGCCGATTTGCGCGGCTGTGAGATTGCCCAACACCTGCATCACTTCGAACGTCTTGCGGATATCGAGCGTTTCGATGCTGTGCGTCAGCAAAGGATCGCCGAGCGCGATTTGCAGGATTTGTTCACCCTGATCTATACCTCCGGCACCACTGGGGAGCCGAAAGGCGTGATGCTTGACTACCGCAACATGGCCGCACAACTGCAACTGCATGACGATCGCCTGACGGTGACGGCGGATGACGTTTCCCTCTGCTTCCTGCCGCTGTCACACGTTTTTGAACGTGCCTGGAGCTTCTTTATCATGCATTCGGGTGCGCAGAACGTTTATCTGCCCAACACCGATTGGGTGCGGGAAGCGATGGCCGATGTCAAACCGACCCTGATGTGTGCAGTGCCACGTTTTTATGAAAAAATCTTCAGCGCGGTGCATGAAAAGGTCGCACGCGCACCTTGGTTGCGGCGTGCCTTGTTCCACTGGGCCATCGTCTGCGGTGAACGCAAGTTCCTCCAGGAAAGGGCAGGGAAACCGTTAGGTAAGCTGTTCGATCTCTCTCACCGCTGGGCAGACAAGCTGGTGTTAAGCAAGCTGCGGGGTATCCTGGGAGGGCGGGTGCGCTTCTTGCCAGCGGCCGGTGCCAAGCTTGATGACAACGTCATTCTGTTTTTCCAGGCGATGGGCATTAACATCAAATATGGCTATGGCATGACGGAAACCTGTGCCACGGTTTCCTGCTGGGAAGAGAACAACTTCCGCTTTGGCTCGATCGGCAAGCCGTTGCCCGGCGTGGAAGTGCGCATCGGCGATGAAAATGAGATCCAGGTGCGTGGGCCAATCGTGATGCGCGGCTATTTCAATAAACCGCTGGAGACGGCCGATAGCTTTACCGCAGACGGTTGGCTGAAAACCGGCGATGCTGGCCTGATCGATGAAGGCGGCAACCTGTTTATTACCGAGCGGCTGAAGGATCTGATGAAGACCTCCGGCGGTAAATACATTGCGCCACAGATGCTGGAAGGTACCCTGGCGCAAGATCGCTTTATTGAGCAAGTTGCGATCGTCGCCGATGCACGCAAATTTGTCTCTGCGTTGATTGTCCCGAGCTTTGAGTCGTTGGAAGAGTACGCCAGATCGATCAATCTGAAGTATCAGGATCGGCTCGAACTGCTGCGCAACAGCCATATCATCGAAATGTTCGAAAATCGTCTGCGGGAGATGCAAAAAGAGTTGGCCCTGTTTGAACAGGTGAAAAAATTTACCCTGTTGCCGGCGGCCTTCTCGATGGAATTGGGGGAGTTGACCCCGACGCTGAAGCTGCGTCGTAAAGTGATCCTGCAGCGTTACCAGAATGAGATAGAGTCGATGTATCAGGAAAAATGAGGGATAGACATTCCTCAACCGGTTCATTGTACGTAGGGGCGCCGCATGCTGCGCCCGATTAGCTTGCCTAATATAGTTCTGTAATTATCCCACTATGCAAAACAATGCCTAGCTGAATAACCTCTCAGCTAGTGCATAGTTTTGCCAGGCCGCGCATCACCAGCCTGATGGCAATACCCTTGCCCACGATAAGCCATTTTGCCGTTTGCCTGCCCCATATTCTGACGCTATGTTAAGAGTCCAAAACGTCCATAAGATTTTTGGGGCCATGCCCCAGACAGGACAGGCGCTACGTTCCGGCGTCAGACAAGAACAAGCTATGTAAGCCTGGAGGCAAACCCATGGAAATATTGTCAGGAGCCGAGATGGTCGTCCGATCGTTGATCGATCAGGGCGTTAAGCATGTATTCGGCTATCCGGGCGGGGCGGTACTCGATATCTATGATGCCCTGCACACGGTGGGGGGCATCGATCATATTCTGGTGCGCCATGAGCAAGGTGCGGTGCATATGGCCGATGGCTATGCACGAGCGACCGGTGAAGTGGGCGTAGTGCTGGTCACTTCTGGCCCAGGAGCCACCAACGCCATTACCGGCATCGCCACCGCCTATATGGATTCTATCCCGATGGTGGTGCTATCTGGCCAGGTGCCGAGCTCGCTGATTGGCTACGACGCCTTCCAGGAGTGTGACATGGTGGGGATCTCCCGCCCGGTGGTAAAACACAGTTTCCTGGTCAAGCGTACCGAAGACATTCCTTCCGTGCTGAAAAAGGCGTTTTACCTGGCTTCTACCGGCCGCCCTGGCCCAGTGGTGGTCGATCTGCCGAAGGATATCGTCGGCCCGGCGGTAAGAATGCCTTACGCGTATCCGCAGGACGTCAGCATGCGTTCCTACAACCCGACGGTGCAAGGCCATCGCGGGCAGATCAAACGCGCCTTACAGACCATTCTGGCGGCAAAAAAGCCGATCATGTACGTGGGCGGCGGTGCCATCAATTCGGAGTGCCATGAAGAGTTGCTGCAACTGGCGGAAAAGCTGAATCTGCCGGTCACCTGTACGCTGATGGGGTTGGGGGCGTTCCCGGGCACTCACCGCCAAAGCGTCGGTATGCTGGGCATGCACGGCACCTATGAAGCCAACAAGACCATGCATCATTCCGACGTGATTTTTGCCGTTGGGGTGCGCTTTGACGATCGTACCACCAATAACCTGGCCAAATACTGCCCGGATGCCACGGTGCTGCATATCGATATCGACCCGACCTCCATTTCCAAAACGGTGGATGCCGATATTCCTATCGTTGGCGATGCCAAACAGGTGCTGACGCAGATGCTGGAACTGCTGGCGCATGAGGACAAAGCGCAGGATTTCGATGCGCTGCGTGACTGGTGGCAGTCCATTGAACAGTGGCGTGCGCGTGATTGCCTGGGTTACAACAAAGACAGTGGCACCATCAAACCTCAGGCGGTGATCGAAACGCTGCACCGCCTGACCAAGGGCGATGCCTATGTCACCTCCGACGTTGGCCAGCACCAAATGTTTGCCGCGCTTTATTATCCGTTCGATAAGCCGCGCCGCTGGATCAACTCTGGTGGGCTGGGCACCATGGGCTTTGGTTTGCCTGCCGCCCTAGGGGTGAAACTGGCACTGCCAGACGAAACGGTGGTGTGCGTCACCGGTGACGGCAGCATCCAGATGAATATCCAGGAGCTGTCCACGGCTCTGCAGTACAACCTGCCAGTGGTGGTGGTCAACCTGAATAACCGCTACCTCGGGATGGTGAAGCAGTGGCAGGACATGATCTATTCTGGCCGCCATTCGCAGTCCTATATGGATTCCTTACCGGACTTCGTCAAACTGGCCGAGGCCTATGGCCATGTCGGCATCGCCATTCGTACCCCGGATGAGCTGGAAAGCAAGCTGGCGCAGGCGCTGGCTGAAAAAGAACGTCTGGTATTTGTCGATGTGACCGTCGACGAGACCGAACATGTTTATCCAATGCAGATCCGCGGTGGAAGCATGGACGAAATGTGGCTAAGCAAAACGGAGAGAACCTGATGAAGCGCCGTATCTTATCGGTATTACTGGAAAACGAATCCGGTGCGTTGTCGCGCGTAGTCGGGTTATTCTCTCAGCGTGGCTACAACATCGAAAGCCTGACGGTCGCTCCAACCGATGACCCAACCTTGTCGCGCATGACGATCCAGACGGTGGGTGATGAAAAGGTGCTGGAGCAGATAGAGAAGCAGTTGCATAAGCTGGTTGACGTTCTGCGCGTCAGTGAACTGGTGCTCGGGGCACACGTTGAGCGTGAAATCATGCTGGTGAAGCTGCAGGCCAGCGGCTACGGGCGTGAAGAGGTGAAACGCAGCACGGATATTTTCCGTGGCCAGATTGTGGATGTCACCTCGTCGCTTTACACCGTGCAGTTGGCGGGGACCAGCGACAAGCTGGACGCCTTCCTCAACGCCGTACGTGAAGTGGCGGAAATCGTCGAAGTGGCCCGCTCGGGGATTGTTGGCGTGTCGCGCGGCGACAAGATTATGCGCTGATAGCGGGTTTTCTGCACTGTATCGGGGGCGTGGCAGGTT
The DNA here is from genome assembly GCF_046715635.1 of Serratia sp. (in: enterobacteria). Lineage (GTDB taxonomy): Bacteria > Pseudomonadota > Gammaproteobacteria > Enterobacterales > Enterobacteriaceae > Chania. Next base: position 9,155 of record NZ_JBKJYW010000116.1, on the reverse strand, counting down.
TGCTGCGCCTTTTCTTTTTAATTTTTTGCCCATTTGCTGGCACCTTTAGGCGAAAGCGGTTGCTCGGCCGTGTTTTCTGCTGTTAGATCGCCATTACGGGTTGAATAACCATAGTGACTATCATGGTTACTCATTATCCTTTCGCTTTCGGTATGTCTTACTCTGAAAGCGTGGGGTAAACAACGCCACACGATCCATTGTCATTTTGAGAGTCATTTAAAGGGGTTAACGTGAAACTGGATGAAATCGCGCGTCTCGCAGGCGTTTCGCGCACTACGGCCAGTTATGTCATCAACGGCAAGGCGAAGCAGTATCGTGTCAGCGATAAAACCGTCGAAAAAGTGATGGCCGTGGTCAGGGAGCACAATTATCACCCGAATGCCGTAGCGGCAGGGCTGCGTGCAGGCCGCACCCGTTCTATCGGCCTGGTGATACCGGATCTGGAAAATACCAGCTATACCCGCATCGCCAACTACCTGGAACGCCAGGCGCGTCAGCGCGGTTATCAACTGTTGATCGCCTGCTCGGAAGATCAGCCGGATAATGAAATGCGCTGCATTGAACACCTGCTACAACGCCAGGTAGATGCGATCATCGTCTCCACTGCGTTGCCGCCGGAGCATCCTTTCTATCAACGCTGGGCTAACGATCCATTTCCGATTATCGCGTTGGATCGCGCCCTGGATCGTGAACACTTCATCAGCGTGGTGGGGGCCGATCAGGAAGACGCTTTTGCCTTAGCGCAGGAGTTACGCACTTTCCCCGCCAAGTCGGTGTTGTATGTGGGGGCTTTACCAGAGCTTTCGGTCAGCTTCTTGCGTGAGCAGGGTTTCCGCCAGGCCTGGCAGGATGATGAGCGGCAGGTGGATTATCTGTATGCCAACAGCTATGAACGTGAAGCGGCCGGCGTGCTGTTCGCGGAATGGTTGAAAACTCATCCGATGCCACAGGCGTTGTTTACCACCTCATTCTCGCTGTTACAGGGCGTGATGGACGTAACGCTGAAACAGCGTGGGCGTTTACCGGCGGATCTGGCGATTGCCACCTTTGGTGACCATGAGTTATTGGATTTCCTGGAGTGCCCGGTGCTTGCCGTGGCCCAACGCCACCGTGATGTTGCCGAGCGGGTGCTGGAGCTGGTGCTTGCCAGCCTGGATGAACCGCGCAAACCCAAACCGGGTATGACGCGCATCCGCCGTAACCTGTTCCGCCGTGGCAGCCTGAGCCGCAAATAATGCCCTCACCCTAACCCTCTCCCACAGGGAGAGGGGACCGATCGTGCCACAGGTTGAAACGGTATTCGTCCTGCGCGCCACCCCAGTTACAGAACCTGATTACAGCTCCGTATCTGCTCTCTCCGAGCTAGTCCGTTGGTCTTTCTGTGTAGTCCCCTCGACTTACCGAAGTAGCACGATCCCATCAAGTTCTCGGGTCAGCTCCCTCTCCCTGTGGGAGAGGGTTGGGGTGAGGGGGCTAAACGTAACCGACCACGCGAAACAGCCTGCGGCAATACTCCAGAAAATAGCCGTACACCACGCCCATTGCCATTGAGATCACCGCATTGCTGGTCACCGCCGCCAGGATTTGCTGGCCGTCTGCGCCTACGCTCCACAGAATGGCGGCGTAAACCGGCGATTGAAAACTGACGTAAGCCAACAGATCGGCCAGGTTACGCAGCAAGAATTGCCCGCGGGGGCTGCGGCGTGCGATGGAGATAAAGAAATCGCGGTAGCGGCCATAGGGCCAGGCGATCAGGATATTGACGGGGATCGACACCAGCCTGGAGGAGAGCGATTGGCTAAAGCTCATGCCCGAAATCAGCATTTCAATCGCCATCCCGACGATAAAACAGTACACCACCAGCGCAAACGTATCGGCGGCAGCGCTGCGCCACGGTGAAACGGCTGTAGACATGACACGATCCCTGAACTTACCGGTTAACATGTTGCTTATTAATGTTAACTTGGTGTTATTGTCTGAGTTGATTGCTATTTAGTAGTTTACTTGACTGTAATGAATGTTTTAAGTGGCTCAAAATTTTTATTTTTAACATTTGGCTGATTTTTATCCTGACAACGGGGGAAAAACCGGGGAAAGCAGGCATTTAAAATGGCGATTGAAAATATTTTCATTATAAACAGTGTGTTATGGATATCTTGCGGCGGTAAAGTGACGGCTTGCTGGATGATTTGGCGATAGACACACTAAATTTGCGTATATTCCTAAATTCGCAAAAAAAATCTGGCGAATTGTAAATAGGTGTTTTGAGAATAATCTTACTTATTTGATTTGAATGATAATTGGCGGGTTGAGCCAGCGGCTCGCCATTTATTTTATCTTCGGGTTGTTCTTTGACGGAATAATTGAAGTAAAATAGCGCGCTGTTGGCGGCGAAATACCCGTTGTGTGTTATTAAGTCAATGGCTTATGGCATTTCCCAACGGGTAGGCGGCTTGTGGCCAAGCCTTTACCGATGCGGGATGGGGCAGGGTTGTCCCGGTTGAGAGCGATGTTGAAAAGTGAGACCTGGATTGCAGAAGGACATAATGAGTTATTTAATCGTCAATTTGCGTTTATTTTAATCACATTCTTTCCGCTGAGAAAATTCTCCTCTTTAATCATGATGTTAATTTATATTCATGCAATAAATAGAGTTCCTTTCGTGAGCCAGCCCCCAGAATATGCCTAGAAATATTGCCAAACCGCTATTGCTCTGGCTTGACAAGGTTTTCATACCCTCCGTAAACTCCCTTATGTGGGAATTTGTGGTGTAAAGTGGTGAAAAGGGTCACGAGGGGGTAGCTCAGGTATGTTTCGTGGGGCAACGTTGGTCAACCTCGACAGTAAAGGACGGCTCGCCGTACCGACCCGTTATCGGGATTTACTGAATGAGGAATCGCAAGGCCAAATGGTTTGCACCATTGACCTCCATCAGCCCTGCCTGCTGCTTTATCCATTACCTCAATGGGAAATCATCGAGCAAAAGTTGTCCCGTCTGTCGAGCATGAATCCCGCCGAGCGCCGCGTCCAGCGCTTACTTTTGGGCCATGCCAGCGAGTGTCAGATGGATAATGCCGGTCGGTTGCTGTTAGCCAATACGCTACGCCAACATGCCGGGCTTACTAAAGAAGTGATGCTGGTCGGGCAGTTCAACAAGTTTGAACTGTGGGATGAACAGACCTGGTATCAACAAGTCAAGGATGATATTGACGCGGAACAATCCACTCAGGAACCGTTGTCTGAGCGGCTACAGGACTTGTCACTATAAGCATGCTGGAAAATTATAAACATACGACCGTACTGTTGGATGAGGCCGTGAAGGGTCTCAATATTCGCAGTAACGGCATCTACATCGACGGTACTTTTGGTCGCGGTGGTCATTCTCGTCTGATCTTGTCCCAGCTGGGGCCGGAAGGGCGCTTGTTGGCTATCGATCGCGATCCGCAGGCAATTGCCGCAGCTCAATCTATTGCAGACCCACGTTTTACTATCATCCACGGCCCGTTTTCCGATTTGGCTGACTATGTGCAGCAACGGGAACTGGTGGGCAAGATCGACGGCGTGTTGCTTGACTTAGGTGTCTCTTCCCCGCAGTTGGATGACGCAGAACGCGGATTTTCCTTTATGCGTGACGGCCCGCTGGATATGCGTATGGACCCTTCAAGCGGCCAATCCGCCGCCGAATGGTTGATGAAAGCGGAAGCCGACGATATTGCCTGGGTGCTGAAAACCTTCGGTGAAGAACGCTTTGCCAAACGTATCGCCCGCGCCATCGTGGAGAGAAACCGCGTAGAGCCGATGACCCGTACCAAGGAACTGGCCGAGCTGATCGCCCATGCCAGCCCGTTCCGTGATAAGCATAAACACCCGGCAACCCGCAGCTTCCAGGCGATCCGTATCTACATCAACAGCGAGCTGGAAGAGATCGAACGCGCGCTGGACGGGGCACTGGCTGTGTTGGCCCCGGAAGGTCGGCTGTCGATCATCAGCTTCCATTCGTTGGAAGACCGCATCGTCAAAAGCTTTATGCGCCACCACAGCCGTGGTGCCCAGGTTCCGGCAGGAATTCCGCTAACCGAAGCGCAGTTGCGTGAAATGGGCGGCCGCACGCTGAAAGCCTTGGGCAAAATGAAGCCTGGTGAAACGGAAGTCGCAGAAAACCCACGAGCGCGTAGTTCGGTGCTGCGTATTGCCGAGAGGATGCCTGCGTGATTGGTAATGAGCGCCACGGTTTAGTTGGCGTTATTGGTGGCGATCTGCTGCGTAACGGCAAGATCCCGCTGATTTTGATGATAGCCGCACTGGTTTCCGCCGTGTTTGTGGTGACCACTGCGCACCGTACCCGCCTGCTGACCGCCGAGCGCGAACAACTGGTGCTGGAGAGAGATGCGCTGGATATCGAATGGCGCAACCTGATCCTGGAAGAGAATGCCCTTGGCGATCACAGCCGCGTAGAGCGGACCGCCACCGAAAAACTGCAGATGCAACACGTTGATCCATCGCAGGAAATTATCATTGTCAAGCCATGAGTGGTTTAGCCGAAGTCACGATACGGAGCAAATAGCTAACGCATGAAAGCAGTACGTCCCGGTAAGAAGTTGAAACGCCAGGAAGATCAGGCCAGCTTTGTCAGCTGGCGTTTTGCGTTGCTGTGCGGCTGTATTCTGTTGGCGCTGGTTGGGCTGATGCTGCGTGTGGCTTATTTGCAGGTGATCAATCCAGATAGGTTGGTGAAAGAAGGCGACATGCGTTCGCTACGCGTGCAGTCGGTTCCCACCGCTCGCGGCATGATCAGCGACCGCTCTGGCCGCCCGCTGGCGGTGAGCGTACCGGTGAACGCCGTGTGGGCCGATCCTAAAGAGTTGAACGAACGCGGGGGTATTACGCTGGATTCGCGCTGGAAAGCGCTGTCCGACGCGTTGCAAATTCCGCTCGATCAGCTCTCCAATCGCATTAATGCCAATCCGAAGGGGCGCTTTGTCTATCTGGCCCGGCAGGTTAACCCGGCGATTGGTGATTACATCCACAAGCTGAAACTACCGGGCATCTACCTGCGCCAGGAATCGCGCCGCTACTACCCGTCTGGCCAGGTTACCTCTCACATCATCGGCGTGACCAACATTGACGGCGAAGGGATCGAAGGGGTCGAAAAGAGCTTTGATCGCTGGCTGACCGGTCAACCGGGCGAAAGAACCGTACGTAAAGACCGCTATGGCAGAGTGATCGAGGACATCTCCTCGGTATACAGCCAGGCGGCGCACAATCTGGCGCTGAGCATCGATGAACGCTTGCAGGCGCTGGTTTACCGTGAACTGAACAATGCCGTCGCCTTCAACAAGGCGGAGTCTGGTACCGCGGTGCTGGTGGACGTGAACACCGGCGAAGTGTTGGCGATGGCCAACAGCCCATCGTACAACCCGAACAATATGGCCGACACGCCGAAAGACACCATGCGTAACCGTGCCATCACCGATATTTTTGAACCTGGTTCTACCGTGAAACCGATGGTGGTAATGACGGCGTTGCAGCGCGGCGTAGTGAAAGAAAATAGCGTGCTCAATACCATTCCTTACCGCGTTAGCGGCCATGAAATCAAAGACGTGGCGCGCTATTCGGAACTGACCGTGACCGGGATCTTGCAGAAGTCGAGTAACGTCGGTGTTTCAAAGCTGGCGTTAGCGATGCCGTCCTCAGCGTTAGTAGATACTTACTCACGTTTTGGGCTGGGAAAAGCGACCAATTTGGGGCTGGTCGGAGAAAGCAGTGGCTTATACCCAAAAAAACAACGGTGGTCTGACATAGAGAGGGCCACCTTCTCTTTCGGCTATGGGCTAATGGTAACCCCGTTACAGTTAGCGCGAGTCTATGCCACGATCGGCAGCCTGGGCGTTTATCGCCCGCTGTCGATCACCAAGGTTGACCCTCCGGTTGCCGGTGAACGCGTCTTCCCTGAGGCTACCGTGCGTACGGTAGTGCACATGATGGAAAGCGTCGCCTTGCCGGGCGGTGGTGGGGTGAAAGCCGCCATCAAGGGTTATCGTATCGCCATTAAAACCGGTACCGCCAAAAAGGTCGGGCCGGATGGTAAATACGTCAACCGATATATCGCTTATACCGCGGGGGTGGCACCAGCAAGCCAACCTCGTTTTGCTCTGGTGGTGGTCATCAACGACCCACAGGGTGGGAAATACTACGGTGGTGCGATTTCCGCGCCGGTGTTTGGTGCCATCATGGGGGGCGCGCTGCGGATCATGAACGTTCAGCCAGATGCGTTGCCCACCGGTGACAAAAGCGAATTAGTGATAAATAACAAAGAGGGTTCAGGTGGCCGATCGTAATTTGCGCGATTTACTCGCTCCGTGGGTGCCAACGGCACCCGAGCGCGCGCTGCGGGAAATGATATTAGACAGCCGTATTGCGGCTGCCGGGGATCTGTTTGTCGCCGTAGTTGGCCATCAAACGGATGGACGCCGCTATATTCCGCAAGCCATCGCCCAAGGGGTTGCCGCCGTTATCGCTGAAGCGGAAGGCGAAGCTGAAGACGGTAAAATTTGCGAAATGCACGGCGTGCCGGTGATTTACCTGAGCCAACTTGGCCAGCGCCTGTCGGCGTTAGCCGGGCGTTTCTATCATCAGCCTGCCGAACGTCTGCGCCTGATTGGCGTGACGGGCACCAACGGCAAAACCACCACCACACAACTGTTAGCCCAGTGGAGCCAACTGTTGGGCGAAACTGCCGCAGTGATGGGCACCGTCGGCAACGGTTTGTTAGACCAGGTCTGCCCAACGGAAAATACGACCGGTTCTGCCGTCGATGTGCAACACGTGCTTAACGATCTGGCGCAGCAAGGGGCTACCTTTGCCGCGATGGAAGTCTCCTCTCACGGTCTGGTGCAACACCGCGTGGCGGCTTTACCCTTTGCCGCAGCCGTCTTCACCAACCTGAGCCGCGATCACCTGGATTACCACGGTGATATGGCCAGCTATGAAGCGGCCAAATGGTCACTGTTTGCTGGCCACGACGTTGGTCAGGCGATCATCAATGCCGATGATGAAGTCGGGCAGCGCTGGCTGGCCAAGTTGCCAGACGCGGTCGCCGTCACCATGCATGACAATTTGCAGCCTGGCTGTCATGGTCGCTGGCTGAAAACCACTGCGGTGGACTATCACGATAACGGTGCCACCATCCACTTCAGCTCAAGCTGGGGCAACGGCGAGATCGAAAGCCGCCTGATGGGAGCGTTCAACGTCAGTAACCTGATCCTGGCATTGGCGACGCTGCTGTCACTCGGTTATCCGTTTGAGAAACTGGTTAACACGGCCAATCAGCTGCAGCCGGTCTGTGGCCGGATGGAAGTCTTCAATGCGCCAGGCAAACCGACGGTGGTGGTGGATTATGCCCACACTCCGGATGCGCTGGAAAAAGCGCTGGAAGCCGCTCGCCTGCATTGCCAAGGGCAACTGTGGTGCGTGTTTGGCTGCGGTGGCGATCGTGATAGAGGTAAGCGCCCACTTATGGGTGGCATTGCCGAGCAGTTTGCCGACCGGGTCGTGGTCACAGATGACAATCCGCGTACCGAAGAACCGCAGGCAATCATCAAGGATATTCTGGCCGGGTTGCTGGATGCCGGGCATGTACAGGTGATCCACGGGCGTGCCGAAGCCGTGACCAGCGCCATCATGCAGGCCAAAGAGCAGGATGTGGTGCTGGTGGCGGGTAAAGGCCACGAGGATTACCAACTGGTGGGCAACCGCCGTCTGGATTACTCCGATCGCACCACCGTCGCACGTTTGCTGGGGGTGTTGGCATGATCCCGGTCTCGCTTCAGACCCTGGCGGCGGTATTGGATGCCGAGCTGATCGGTAACGATTGCATCATTACCGAAGTGACGAGGGATACTCGTCAGGTCACTGCGGGTTGCCTGTTTGTGGCCCTGAAAGGGGAGCGTTTCGATGCTCACGACTTTGCCGCCGATGCTGTCGCCGCTGGAGCAGGCGCTTTGCTGGTAAGTAAGCGCTTATTGGTGGAGGCCCCGCAGCTGGTGGTGAAAGATACCAGTCTGGCGCTGGGGCAGTTTGCCGCCTGGGTACGTCAGCAAGTGCCAGCCAAAGTGGTGGCGCTGACCGGTTCATCGGGCAAAACCTCGGTGAAAGAGATGACCGCGGCCATTTTACGTGAATGTGGCGAAGTGCTGCATACCGCAGGGAATTACAATAACGAGATCGGCGTGCCGCTAACGCTGCTGCGTTTAGAGCCGCAGCATGATTTTGCGGTGATCGAGCTGGGTGCCAACCATATCGGTGAGATTGCCTATACCACCGCCTTGGCGCAACCGCAGAGCGCGCTGGTGAATAATCTGGCCGCTGCCCATCTGGAAGGTTTTGGTTCACTGGCTGGCGTTGCGCAGGCCAAGGGCGAAATCTTTGCCGGTCTGCCGGCGGATGGCGTGGCGATCCTCAACGCCGATAGCAACGACTGGCCACACTGGCAGGCGCAGTTACAGGGCAAGACAGTCTGGCGTTTCTCTCCCCAGGCTGCGGAATCAGTAGATTTCTTTGCCAGTGACATCCAGGTGAAAGGGAGCGTAACTCACTTCACCCTGCACAGCCCGTTCGGCACGGTGGCGATCGAGTTGCCATTGCCGGGCCGCCATAACGTGGCCAATGCGTTGGCGGCGGCAGCACTGGCGATGTCGGTTGGCGCTACGCTGGCCGCCGTGAGTGCAGGCTTGCAACAGCTTCAGGCCGTGCCTGGGCGTTTGTTCCCGATAGTCTTGGCGCCAGGCAAGCTGTTGCTCGATGACAGCTATAACGCCAACGTCGGTTCCATGACGGCAGCAGCGCAGGTGCTGGCAGAAATGCCGGGTTATCGCGTAATGGTCGTTGGTGATATGGCCGAGTTGGGCGCAGAGGCCGAAGAGTGTCATCGTCAGGTGGGTGAAGCTGCCCGTCTGGCCGGTATCGATAAAGTCATCAGCGTGGGTGGGCTGAGCCAGGTATTGAGCTCTGCCGCCGGTAACGGTGAACATTATCAGGATAAAACAGCTGTGACCGCGCGCGTAGCGGAACTACTCTCAGCACATGCGGTAATTTCCGTGTTAATCAAAGGTTCACGTAGTGCCGCAATGGAGCAGGTAGTACGCGCGTTACAGGAG
>NZ_JBKJYW010000115.1:0-8905 GCF_046715635.1 Serratia sp. (in: enterobacteria) | reverse complement strand
TGTTCTACCGTTTTCGGCGTTGCTGCAACTCGGGCTTCATTGGCCAACCGTTCTCTTGGTACACCAATACGCATAATGTTCCCTTCTCACCTGTTCTGATGATGTTTATTATCGTCTTACCCATAGCGATTGCACCGGCTGGCAAGTTTTTTATCAGCCTTGCCTGTCAACAAATTAAGGTGCCACCTATAACCTACTGAAAATGTGATCGATGATCCATAATTGCTTACGTTTACCCGTCAGTTTTTACATAAAAATGCACCTAAGGCTATGACAAATCTCAAATCTGGATGGAAAAACTGCCCGGAAGGCCCTTTTCAGCGCACTATTGTGCAGACCTGCTCCAAGGCCCTTTCCTGCCAGCCGCGGGCGGCAAGCATAAAAGTTATAAAATTGTGAATAATTAACATTAATGAGATTAAACGCTTTATTCTTGAAACTTATAACGCATTGGCCTCGTCGTGAATACGCAGCTTTGTCGCATCGCATAACATAAAATGCTGAGACACCCGGCGAGATTACATGTCATAATCTGCGGCTGAATTACACCTAAACTGTTCAGCACGTTATCAACGTTACTGCGCTTGGCGAAAGGATTTTTTATGAAGCTGAAGACCACGATCATCGCATCAGCCTTGTTATCACTTACTGCGCTGTCTGTGCAAGCCGCGCAAGAGTTAACTCCTGAGAAAGCAGCGGCCATCAAGCCGTTTGATCGCATCACCATTACCGGCCGTTTCAACGCTATCAACGAAGCTGCCGATGCCGTATCCCGCCGTGCAGATAAAATGGGGGCTGACGCCTTCTATATCCAGGATATCAACAACGGTAATAACGGCGGCAACTGGCGCGTCACTGCAGACGTCTATCATAAAGATGCCCCAGAAGTCAGCAAAGAGACCAAGTACCGCGTGATTAACGGCGTGAAAGAGCTGCCAAAAGAAGAAGCCTTCCTGCTTGAGCCTTACGATACCGTCACCGTCAGCGGTTTCTACCGCAGCCAGCCAGACATCAACGACGCCATCACCAAAGCCGCACAGAAGAAAGGCGCTGCCTCGTTCTTTATCGTGCGTCAGGTGGATGCCAACCAGGGCGGCAACCAGTTCATTACCGCTTACATCTATAAAGCCGATGCGCCGAAACGTGTGGTGCAGAGCCCGGATGCCGTGCCTGCCGATTCTGAAGCCGGTAAAGCCATGCTGGCCGCTGGTGGTGCAGAAGCTGCCAAGGTTGAGATCCCAGGCGTTGCCTCTTCCGGCTCACCAGCCCGCGACGTTGGCCGTTTCTTCGAAACCCAGACCTCTACCGGCCAGCGTTACACTGTAACCCTGCCCAACGGCACCAAGATCCAGGAAGTGAATAACGTCACCGCCGCACAAATGGTACCGTTTGATTCCGTGACCTTTACCGGCCACTTCAACAGCATGACCGACGTTTCCACCGAAGTGGCGAAACGTGCCGCAGAGAAAGGCGCCAAGTACTACCACGTGACGCGCCAGTGGCAGAACAAGAGCGGCGGCAACCTGACCGTCAGCGCCGATCTGTTCAAATAATCCCTGCTGCCACCTTGATCGAAGGGCTGCCACCGTGCAGCCTTTTTTTATGCCGCTGCTGAATAAGTTTTTATCCAATGCGCATAACCAATCATTGCATCCGCAAGCATCTCCCCTTAGAATTTGCGCCAATTTTTAGCTCCTTTATCTGCCCTTGCGGTAATTGCCATAACGTTATGGCTGGCCTGCACGGCTGATTTTTATCCCCTATGAATTTCAAGTTGCAGCTAGGCGACAAGAGCATGAACCCTAGGAACTTACTTGAGTAAGTGACTAGGGTTCATGCTCGCAGGTAACAACGCTGCAGCTTGAAAGGCGACGGGGATAGTCGTTTATTCTGTATCGGGATCCATCATTGGAAAGAAAACTTGGTCTTACCGCGTTAACCGCCTTGGTACTCAGCTCAATGCTGGGCGCAGGCGTCTTTAGCCTGCCGCAGAATATGGCCGAGGTTGCCAGCCCGGCGGCCTTGCTGATTGGTTGGGCCATCACCGGCGTCGGCATTCTGTTCCTGGCCTTTGCCATGCTGTTGCTGACCCGCCTGCGCCCCGATCTGGACGGTGGCATCTTCACCTACGCCAAAGAAGGCTTTGGTGAGCTGGTGGGCTTCTGCTCTGCATGGGGTTACTGGCTATGTGCGGTGATCGCTAACGTCTCTTATCTGGTGATCGTGTTTGCTGCGCTGAGCCTGTTTACTGACCGCAGCGGCACGGTGATCCTGGGTGATGGCAATACCTGGCAGGCGCTGATCGCCGAATCGTTGTTGCTGTGGATCGTCCATGCCTTGGTACTGCGCGGCGTGCAGACGGCGGCCAGCATCAATCTGGTGGCCACCCTCGCCAAATTGCTGCCGCTCGGCCTGTTTGCCGTACTGGCCGCTATCGCGTTTCGCATGGATACTTTCACCCTGGATTTCCACGGCGTTGCCCTTGGTACGCCAGTCTGGCAGCAGGTCAAAGACACCATGCTGATCACCCTGTGGGTGTTTATCGGTGTTGAAGGGGCCGTAGTGGTTTCCGCCCGCGCCAGACAGAAAAAAGACGTTGGCCGCGCCACCATGCTGGCCGTGATTTCCGCTTTGGCGGTGTATCTGGTGATCACCCTGCTGTCACTCGGCGTGGTGCCACGCAGTGAGCTGGCTGAAATGCGTAACCCGTCAATGGCGGTGCTGATGGTTGACCTGATCGGCCCTTGGGGTGACGTGATCATCGCCACTGGCCTGATCGTTTCAGTTTGCGGGGCTTACCTGAGCTGGACGATTATGGCGGCCGAAGTGCCCCTGTTGGCCGCTCAACACGGTGCATTCCCCAAAATTTTCCGCAAGCAAAACCGCAATCACGCCCCATCAGCCTCTTTGTGGTTGACCAATGGTGCGGTGCAAATTGCTTTGGTGATTATCTGGCTGACCGGCAGCAACTACAATTCGCTGCTGACCATCGCTTCCGAGATGATCCTGGTGCCGTATTTCCTGGTGGGAGCGTTCCTGTTCAAGGTGGCCCGTCAGCGGCAGGACAAGCGTCTGATCTTCGCCGCCAGCGGTGCCTGCCTGTATGGGCTGTGGCTACTTTATGCTTCGGGACTGATGCACCTGCTGATGTCGGTGCTGCTGTATGCGCCTGGCTTGCTGGTGTTTATGTATGCCCGCAGTGGGCATCAGGACGTGAAATTGCTCAACCGGTTAGAGAAAGGCACCGTTATGCTGCTGTTAGCCGCGACCCTCCCGGCCGGATGGTTTATGTTGCATTGATCGCCCCATTTAACCGGGTGGCCTCACCCGGTTAAATGCCACCCACCGGTTGCGCGTTAATGGTGATCCGTTCACCCACTTGCGTTACCAGCACCGATTCACCGCATTCTTTCTCAATGGCGGCCAACTGCTCCACAGCCAGCGGATACGGCAGCTGAATATCAAACACCACCAACTGTTGTTGCCGGGCCAGATCGATCAGGCGAACAATATTGACCTCATCGCTGACCTGCGTCGAAACCACCTGTAACGCCAACTCTTTCAACTGATCCTGGCGCGAGCGTGAGTCTGCCACGCGCGATTTCACTACCATGCCAAAGATAGGCATCACGCCATAGATCGCATCGATAAAGCTCCACTGCTTTTTGCAGGAGGCGGATAAAAAATCCATATAGTCGAAACAGACTTTCTCACTGCGCGCGACGAATGCAAGATGATCGTTGTTCATCTTCGTTACCCTTTTGGTAGCCAGTGCTGATATGTCATCGATGGGAAGCGTTATCTGCTTTCTGACGTATAATGGCATAATTCCTTTAATGTTTGCCAGTTTGCTCAGGAGCTTTACTCGATGGTCTCTCACAATTCGGCCCCTGTGCTGATCACCGGCGGAGCCCGCAGAATTGGGCTGGCTCTGGCCAAGTCGTTCTTACAGCGCGGCGTTCCGGTCATTATTGCCTATCGCAGCGAATACCCGGCATTAGCCGAACTCCAAGACCTTGGCGCAATCTGCCTGCAGGGCGATTTCTCTGCCCACGAAGGCATCTATCGTTTTGCCGATCAGGTAAAACAAGTTGCCCCAAAGCTGCGTGCCGTGATCCATAACGCCAGTGCCTGGTTAGCAGAGTCGGAGCAGACTCCACCGGAACAGGTCATGGCCTCAATGCTCCAAATCCACGTTTACACCCCCTACCTGTTAAACCAACTGCTGGAACCCTGCCTGCTTGGCCAAGGGCAAGCCGGTGCCGATATCATCCACCTGACGGATTATGTGGTGGAGAAAGGTAGTGACAAGCACATTGCCTATGCCGCCAGCAAGGCTGCGCTGGATAATATGACCCGTTCCTTTGCCCGCAAGCTGGCCCCCGAAGTCAAAGTGAATGCTATCGCCCCGGCGCTGATTATGTTCAACACCGGTGACGATGAAACCTATCGCCAGCAGGCGCTGACCAAATCCCTGATGCAGATCGCCCCAGGGGAAAGCGAAGTGGTCAATCTGGTGGATTATCTGATGGGCAGTTGCTACGTCACCGGGCGCACTCACGGCGTGGATGGCGGGCGACCGCTGCGTTAAATAATGGGCATGGCGCATCACCGAGCAGCGCGCTATGCTGGATGCCGTTTTTCCTATAAAACCGCCCTATTATGACTAAAATTGTTTTTGTAGAAGACGATCCTGAAGTTGGCAAACTGATTGCCGCCTATTTGGGCAAACATGACATTGACGTCATCATCGAACCGCGTGGCGATACGGCACAGGCCTGCATTGAGCGGGAACAACCTGATCTGGTGCTGCTGGATATCATGCTACCCGGCAAAGACGGCATGACGCTGTGCCGCGATCTGCGCCCGGTGTATCCCGGCCCGATCGTGTTGCTCACTTCGCTGGACAGCGATATGAATCACATCCTGTCGTTGGAAATGGGTGCGCATGACTACATCCTGAAAACTACGCCACCTGCGGTGCTGCTGGCTCGCCTACGTTTACACCTGCGTCAACACGGAGGTAATCAGCCAAAAGAAGAACAAACGCAGAACATCACCCAACATAATGCCGTGCATTTTGGCTTGCTGTGCATCGATCCGGTCAACCGCCAGGTGACGCTGGGGGAAGAGATCGTCACCCTTTCCACTTCGGATTTCGATCTGCTGTGGGAACTGGCGACCCATGCCGGGCAAATCATGGCCCGTGAAGCCTTACTGCAAAACCTGCGCGGCGTCAGCTACGACGGTATGGACCGCAGCATCGATGTGGCCATCTCACGCCTACGCCGCAAGCTGTATGACAATGCCCTAGAGCCGTTCCGCATCAAGACCGTGCGCAACAAAGGCTATTTGTTTGCCCCTAACGCCTGGGCATCGGTGCAGCAATGAGAAAACTGTTCGTGCAGTTCTTTTTACTGCTATTCGTCTGTTTTCTGGTGATGGCGATGCTGGTCGGCCTGGTTTACAAGGTTACCGCCGAACGCGCCGGGCGCCAATCGATGGACGACCTGATGAAGAGTTCGCTGTATCTGATGCGCAGCGAGCTGCGGGAAATCCCGTTGAAGGACTGGAACAAAACCATCGCCACCCTGGATTTAAACCTGTCGTTCAAGCTGCATATCGAACCGCTCGGCAAGCAAAACCTGAATGAAGACCTCACCAAGCGGCTGCGTCTGGGGGAAATTATCGCGCTGGACGATCGCTACACCTTTATGCAGCGCATTCCACGTAGCCATTACGTGCTGGTCGTTGGCCCCATCCCCTATCTGTTTTATCTGCACCAGATGCGCATCCTGGATTTGGTGCTGCTGATCTTTATCGGCATGTCGCTGGCCTTGCCGGTATTCCTGTGGATGCGCCCGCACTGGCAGGACTTGTTGAAACTGGAAAATGCCGCCCAACGTCTGGGGGCCGGGCATCTTGATGAGCGCACGCATTTTGTGCCCACTTCCAGCCTGTACCGGCTTGGCGTCGCCTTTAATCAGATGGCCGATAACGTCAACACGCTGATCGTCAGTAAAAAGCAGCTGATAGACGGCATTGCCCATGAGTTACGGACCCCGCTGGTACGCTTGCGCTACCGGTTAGCCATGAGCGATAACCTGACCGACGGCGAACAACAGGCGCTAAACCGTGATATCGCCCAGCTAGAATCTCTGATCGACGAGCTGTTGACTTATGCACGTCTGGATCGGCCTCAAGTCGCGTTAAATATCGAGCCTATCGATTTGCCCGGCTGGCTACGGGATAAGGTGGCCGATATTCAGTTGATCCACCCAGAGCGCGACATTGAGCTGAATATCCCGCATGTCGGTGATTTTGGCGGTGTCGATCTGCGGCTGATGGAGCGCGTATTAGACAACCTGGTCAACAATGGCCTGCGCTATTGCGAACGGCGTTTACGCGTCGGCCTATGGTTTGACGGTGACACAGCGTGCCTGCAGGTGGAAGACGATGGCCCAGGCATTCCCCCAGAAGAACGCGAACGGGTATTCGAACCCTTCGTCCGCCTCGATCCCAGCCGCGATCGCGCTACCGGCGGCTGCGGGCTTGGATTGGCGATCGTGCATTCCATCGCAGTGGCCTATCAAGGCCAGGTCTTTGTGGAGGCCAGCTCTTTGGGCGGCGCCAGTTTCCGCTTCTGCTGGCCGATTAAACCCCCTTTAGATACCAAAACAGCGCCGGCATAACGATCCGGCCCCGTTGGCTCAACGGATCCACTATGGAGTTGAACAAATGACATCTGCATCATCCTCTACGGCCTACGGCCAACTTCGCGCCCTCTTCACCCGCCTTTCGCGTTTTGACCACCTCTCGGCCATCAGCGGCTGGGATATGCAAACCATGATGCCGCCGGGTGGCAATAAGGCGCGTTCCGAGGCTTTGGCAGAGTTGAGCGTGTTGAAGCATCAAATCCTGACGGCACAGAAAACGGGTGAGCTGCTCGACCGCGCGCAACAAGAAGCGCTCGATGAATTTGACCGTGCCAACCTGCTCGAAATGCGCCGCCAGTATGACAATGCCGTGCTGGTGCCAGAAGCGCTGGTCGAAGCCAAATCCCTTGCAGGTGCGCGCTGCGAACATGCCTGGCGAGCACAACGCCCGGCCAACGACTGGGAAGGTTTTAGCGATAACCTACGCCAGGTGGTCAAGCTGAGCCGTGAAGAAGCGCAGATCCGCGCACAGGCGGCGGGCGTCAGCCGGTATGATGCGTTGCTCAATCTGTATGAACCTGGAATGCGCAGCAGCGATCTGGAGCGTATCTTTGGCGATCTGAAAATCTGGCTGCCCGATTTATTGCAAACGGTGGTCGCCAAACAGCAGCAGGAGACTTGCCTGATCCCGCAAGGTCCGTTCGATGTCGACACCCAGCGTAAGCTGAGCCTGAGCGTGATGAAGTTGCTCGGCTTTGACTTCGACGGCGGCCGGGTTGACGTTAGTGCTCATCCGTTCTGTGGCGGTGTACCGGAAGATGTACGCATCACTACACGCTACAACGAGAAAGAGTTCCTTACCGCGCTGCTTGGCATCGTGCATGAAACCGGCCACGCCCGCTATGAACAGAACCTACCACGTGAGTGGCTGGGTCAACCCGTGGCTCAAGCTCGTTCAACGGCGATCCACGAATCACAAAGCCTGTTCTTTGAAATGCAGCTGGCTCGCGGGAGTGACTTCCTGAAAGTTCTGCGGCCGCTGATCGTCAATCAGTTTGGTGAACAACCGGCCCTGGAAGAAAGCAACTTTATTCGCCTTAATCAGCGGGTGAAGCCTGGTCTGATCCGCGTCGATGCAGACGAGGTCAGCTACCCTGCCCACGTGATATTACGTTATGAGATTGAGCGTGCGTTGATTGAGGGCGAGATCGAAGTTGAAGATATTCCGGCACTGTGGAATGAGAAGATGCACAGCTACCTTGGCCTGGACACCGTGGGCGATTATCGCAATGGCTGCATGCAGGATATTCACTGGACGGACGGCGCCTTTGGCTACTTCCCAACTTACACCTTGGGTGCCATGTATGCGGCCCAACTGTTCGACAGCGCACGCAGCGCAATGCCAAAGCTGAGCGAAGATATTGCCGCCGGTAATTTGGGCGCGCTATTCCATTGGTTACAGCAAAATATCTGGCGTCACGCCAGCCGTTACCCTACCGATACCTTGATCACCAACGCCACTGGCAAGACGTTAGACCCAAGCTATTTCCGCCGGCATCTGGAAAGCCGTTACCTGTAATAATACCTTCAGTGAAGCCCCTCACCCTAACCCTCTCCCACAGGGAGAGGGGACCTAACGTGCCACATCTTAGCTACTGTATTCGTCCTCTAAATCGCCCCTGTTACAGATTAATTTCTGTACCTAACAACAGCTCCGTACCAACCCCCACTCCTTTTTGGGGAGAGGGTTGGGTAAGGGGAAAATGGGTAGCTTTTACGAAAAAGGGTTTCCCCACCCTTTCTCTGTACGCTAAGGTTATCCCTTCTACACCTTGACGTACTACATCGAGTCAAAGAGTCCACATGACCTTAACCATCAATGTGTTACTTGAAAATCGCCTGGCTGCCGGGGCGGATAAAACGTTAACCGCCAAAGCCGGGTTGAGTCTGTTAGTGCAGGACGAGTCGGACAGCGTACTTTTTGATACCGGGCCGGACGGCAGTTTTTTAAAAAATGCGGCCCAAATGGGGATTAGCCTCAACAACCTGACCGCTACCGTGCTCTCTCATGGCCATTACGATCACAGCGGTGGCGTCCCTTGGTTGCCCGATAACAGCCGAATCATTTGCCACCCCGGCGTGCAAGACGTGCGCTATGCCGCCGTTAATCTTCTGGGCCGCGTAAAAAAAATCAAACGGTTATCGCCGGAAGTGGATTACTCGCGCCACGCCATGGAGCTGACCCGAAC
>NZ_JBKJYW010000114.1:0-2554 GCF_046715635.1 Serratia sp. (in: enterobacteria) | reverse complement strand
CCACCGGCGCTAGCCCGGAGCTGATGGTGATCGCCGTCGGTTCAGGCAGCGTGATTTTCTCTCACGTTAACGATCCGGGCTTCTGGTTGTTCAAGGAGTATTTCAACCTGACCATTATGGAAACCATTAGGTCCTGGTCCGTGTTGGAAACCATCATTTCAGTCTGCGGCCTGATTGGCTGCCTGCTGTTGGCGATGGTGGTTTAAGTTTTAACGGTGGGGCGCAGCAGTCTCTGCTGCGCCCTGGCTGCTAAAGGTTCAGATAGGCCCGAACGCCGTCCAGGAACATTTGGGTGGACAGCATCACCAGAATCAACCCCATCAGCCGTTCCAGCGCGCTAACCCCTTTGCTACCCAGTAAACGCAGGAACACATTCGACATCAGCAGGATCGCCGCTGACAATCCCCAGGCAATCAGCAAGGCCACTACCAGATGCGAAATCTGGTTGGGGTACTGGTGTGAAAGCAACATCAAGGTTGCCAGAATCGACGGCCCGGCCACTAACGGAATGGCGAGCGGCACCAGGAAAGGCTCCTCTCCGGCGGAAAGATCGCTACCGCTGCCCTCCTGAGAAGGGAAAATCATCTTGATGGCGATCAGGAACAGAATAATCCCGCCGGAGATCGACACGGTTTCGGTGCGCAGATTAAGGAACGCCAAAATATGTTCGCCCGCGAACAGGAAGATCAGCATCAATACCAAGGCTATCAGCAACTCGCGGATCACCACCGCCCGGCGACGGCGCGGTTCCAGGTGTTTCAGCACTGACATGAAAATCGGCAGGTTACCCAGCGGATCCATAATTAAAAACAGCAACACCGTTGCCGCAATCATCTCTGTCATTTAAGGCCTCAAAATCAGAAAAAACGGCGGGTATAAGCAGCATTGCTGAGAATTGGCCATTTATCGAATAAATTCACTTTGCGCTCACGTCGAGTTTTTGTAAGGTGGGTAGATATTGCACACAACATATAACTTAACTCTATCTCATATCCTTCCTGAAAGGGTATAGAGCATAGTCATCCTCCAAGGCAGGACAGTAAATATGAAAAACGTTGGTTTCATTGGTTGGCGTGGCATGGTTGGCTCGGTACTCATGCAGCGCATGACGCAAGAGCGCGATTTTGACGCCATTCGGCCGGTATTCTTCTCCACTTCGCAGCTCGGTGCTGCCGCCCCGGCTTTCGGTGGCCAGCAGCAAGGTACGCTGCAAGATGCGTATGATGTCGAAGCGTTAAGCGCTCTCGATATTATTATTACCTGCCAGGGTGGCGATTACACCAATGAAATCTATCCAAAGCTGCGTGCCACCGGCTGGCAGGGCTATTGGATCGATGCGGCTTCTTCTCTGCGGATGAAAGATGATGCGATTATCATCCTCGATCCGGTCAACCATGCGGTGATCCAGGAAGGGCTGAACAAAGGCATCAAGACCTTTGTTGGCGGTAACTGCACCGTCAGCCTGATGCTGATGTCGCTGGGCGGGCTGTTTGCCAACGACTTGGTGGAGTGGGCTTCTGTTGCCACCTATCAGGCGGCCTCCGGCGGTGGTGCGCGCCATATGCGTGAACTGTTGACCCAGATGGGCATGCTGCATGCGGACGTGGCGAAAGAGTTGCAGGACCCGGCTTCGGCGATCCTGGATATCGAACGTAAAGTCACGGAGGCCACCCGTTCCGGTAAGCTGCCAACCGATAACTTTGGCGTTCCTCTGGCGGGCAGCCTGATCCCATGGATCGACAAGCAACTGGATAACGGCCAAAGCCGCGAAGAGTGGAAAGGCCAGGCGGAGACCAACAAGATCCTCAGCACCTCAAGCCTCATCCCGGTTGATGGTTTGTGTGTGCGCGTCGGCGCGCTGCGCTGCCACAGCCAGGCATTTACCCTGAAGCTGAAGCAAGATATCCCGCTGCCGGAAATCGAGCAACTGTTAGCCACGCACAACGACTGGGTACGGGTGATCCCGAACGACCGCGAACTGACCATGCGTGAGCTGACGCCGGCTGCCGTAACCGGTACTTTGAACACGCCAGTTGGCCGTCTGCGCAAGCTGAATATGGGGCCGGAATACCTCTCCGCCTTCACCGTTGGCGATCAGCTGTTATGGGGCGCGGCCGAACCGCTGCGTCGCATGCTGCGTATCCTGCTGTAACCTTGAACTGAACTTCCTGAGGGCTGATCTCTTTCAGCCCTCCAATGCCCCGTTTTCCACATTTCTGGTCTCGATTGCTGTAGCAGTAAAGGCGATGTAGGCAAGGTGACGTCACGCCTGTCGTATATCACACGCAGCCACTGAAGGTTGCCCGCTCCACCGGTTTTCCGACTAAAAATTTTCCTTGGTAATGCCACCGTATTTTTAACAGACATGACTATGCTTATTAGGTGGATGAAAATTTTTCCATCAATGGTGAAAATTCGCCTAAAAATTAAGCATAAAGAGCGAAACTGCGAGCATGAAGGCGATCGATTAATCAATAACCGACTGAAATCACGCTTTAGGTAGCAAATGAATTGCATGATAGGTGCAACGGCTGCTTTTTGTTCAGCGTAGCCT
>NZ_JBKJYW010000113.1:0-19272 GCF_046715635.1 Serratia sp. (in: enterobacteria) | reverse complement strand
CGCTGCAAGAACTGCCCGTATCCCTGCCGCCCGGTAAATTCGCCATTACGAGCCACGATTTCGCCCCGGCACATCGTCAGCACCGGCGCGCCTTGGCACTGAAAACCTTCATATGGGGAATAGTCCGCATTGTCATGAAGCCAAGCGTGGCTGATAACCGAGGATTGGCGCGGATCAAAGATCACCACGTCGGCATCTGCGCCGGGGTTTAGATTGCCTTTACGCGGCCACAGGCCGAACAACCGCGCCGGATTGCTGCTGGTGAGCGCTACAAAGCGTGAAGGGGAAATCCGCCCGCTCATCACTCCGTGAGAGAACAGCAGCATCATGCGATTCTCGACCCCAGGCAGGCCGTTCGGGCAGCGGGTAAAATCCCCTGTCGCCATAGCTTGCCGTTGGTGATAAGGGAATGTGCAGTGATCGGTGGCGACGGTATCGATAGAACCGTCGGCAATGCCGATCCACAGGCGGTCTAACTCCCGCTGGTCCCGCAGCGGTGGGCTGAGGATGTATTTCGCCCCATCTTCACGCAGGTAACATTGTTCGTTGAGCAGCAAATACTGCGGGCAGGTTTCTACCCACACCGGTTGACGTTGTTGACGCGCCAGACGTAAATAATCCAGCCCCAGACCATTGGATAAATGGACGATGTACAGCGGCGCATTGTCTGCCAGATGGGCCAGATTGATCATCCGGCCAATCGCTTCTGCCTCACATTCCAACGGGCGGCTTAATGCATGGTGGATCGGTGCTGTTTTACCGGCAGCCACCAGCGCAGCACGGCGTAAGGCGATCGCTGCATCGTTTTCCGGGTGGACGGTGGTCAATGCCCCAACCTGCCGCAGTTGCCCCAAGGCCCGCAGCACGTCGGTATCATCGATCTTGTAGAGGTAGGTCAGATACAGCTTAAAGCTGCTGATCCCTTCGTCATGCACCATGCTGGCCATCTCTGCGAGAATGCCGTCGTCGATATGCTGGATCACGCCGTGAAAGCCGTAGTCGATCGCCGCATTGCCGGCCGCATACTGGTGGTAGACGTTGAGCTGGTGATGGAGATTACACCCCGCTGGGCCAAATCCCATATGATCGATAATGGTGGTGGTGCCACCGCAGGCCGCCGCGCGGGTGCCGCTGAAAAAATCGTCGCAGCTGCGGGCGGTGCCGACATCGATATTGAAATGGGTATGGACATCGATGCCGCCGGGCATGACGTAACAGCCGGACGCATCGATAACTTCACACTGGCTATCGGCTTCGATCGCCGTATCGCGCTGGCAGATCACCCCGTTTTCAATCAACAAATCCTGAGCGTACTGCCCGTCGCTATCAACCAGAATGCCGTTCTTAATCAGCTGCTTCATTACTGGCACTCCATAAAAAATCCGGCGGAGGGTGCCGGGTATTTAACCGTGTGATACTTGCTGGATGAGGTGCTATTTGGCCCCTCACCCTAACCCTCTCCCACAGGGAGAGGGGACCGATCGAGCTCGCGGATGTTGTAGCGTTCATCCTGGAGAAGCAGAGGCTCGCCTACTACATCACCCTTGTTACAGATTAAACTTACACATTTGATAACCACTCCGCACCAGCTCCCTCTCCCTGTGGGGACCGATCGAGTTCGCTGATTTCTATGTGTAATACCTTTCCTCTTGCACCCCACTTTCCGAAGCCGCACGGGCCAACAACACGCTCCGGACAGCTCCCTCTCCATGTGGGGACCGATCGAGTTCGTTGATTTCTATGTGTAATACCTTTCCTCTTGCACCCCACTTTCCGAAGCAGCACGGGCCAACAACACGCTCCGGACAGCTTCCTCTCCCTGTGGGAGGGTTGGGGTGATGGGTCGCTTATTTCTCCAACTCTTCCAGATAAGCCAAAGGCACGGCGGCATACATAGCCGCACAGGTCACCAGATGGTCTTTCCAGGTCTTCTCGTTAGGCGCGTGGGCTTCAGGCTCTTTGCCCGGGCCAAAACCGATCACTGGAATACCGTGACGCCCCATGATGGAGACCCCGTTGGTTGAGAAGGTCCACTTATCCACCACCGGCTGCTTCTTGAACAGGCCCTGATAGGCTTTGCTCAGGGTTTTCACCGTGATGTGATCTTCTTCGACCTTCCAGGTTGGGAAGTAGCATTCGGTTGGGTACACCAGACCGGTGTAGGACGGACGGCTATAGTCATACATCGACACGACTGCCTTGGCCGCCTGTACTGCTGGTAACGCCCGGATCTCGTCCAACGCCCCTTCCCAGGTTTCGCCCCAGGTCAGGCGGCGGTCGATGGATACCGCACAGCTGTCTGCTACCGCACAGCGGCTAGGTGAGGTGAAGAAAATCTCTGAAACGGTGAGCGTGCCTTTACCCAGGAAATCGTCGTTGCCCAAGTTGCCGGACAGCTGTTGCAGTTCGTTGAGGATTGGGCCCATTTTGAAAATGGCGTTGTCGCCACGCTCCGGCGCCGAGCCGTGGCAGCTGATGCCTTGCACATCCACGCGGATTTCCATACGGCCACGCTGACCGCGGTAGATCTGGCAGTCGGTCGGTTCGGTGCTGATCACAAACTCTGGGCGGATGTTGGATTGTTCAATAATGTATTGCCAGCACAGGCCGTCGCAGTCTTCTTCCTGCACGGTGCCGGTCACCAGCAGCGTATACTGATCTTCCAGCCCCAGATCCTTGATGATTTTGCCCGCGTAAACCATGGAAGCCATGCCACCTTCCTGATCCGATGCGCCACGGCCACCGATGATCTCGTCGTTTTCCATGCCTTGGTACGGGTCAAAGGTCCAGTTCTTGATGTTGCCGATGCCGACGGTATCGATATGCGCATCCATCGCGATCAGGTGTGGGCCGTGGCCGATATAGCCTAGGATGTTGCCCATCGGGTCAATCTCAACCTTGTCGAACCCGACCTTCTCCATCTCTTTCTTGATACACAGCACCACCAGCTTTTCGTCACAGCTTTCGCTCGGGATGGCGATCATGTCCCGCAGGAAGCGCGTCATCTCATCTTTGTATTGGTAGGCTTTCTCTAACACCAATTCGAAAGGAATTTGCTTTGCCATTGTGTTGTTTCTCCAATTTTTTATTACCCCTCGCTGCTGCGAGAGGTTGAGTAATCTGACGGCTGTTGTTAAACCGGATGCTTCCCTTCCCATACAACTTCGCGATAGTGCTTCACGTCGGTATCGCCTTCGGAGCTGATTAACAGCACTACCGACTGGCTATTCAGACCGAGTTTTTGCATCAGCTGCGCACGTTGCGGGCTGTGATGCACCGCAGCCAGTACGCCCAACCCCACGGCACCGGACTCGCCGGAGATAATGCGCGGGTCGTTACCCAGCGGATTACCCAACACCCGCATCCCTAACGCCGCCACGCTGTCCTGGCAGGAAATAAACTGCGTGGCGCAGTTACGCAGCAGCGGCCACCCCAAGGGGTTAGGCTCACCACAGGCCAGACCGGCCATGATGGTGGCCATATCGCCGCCCACGTTGACGATTTCCCCTTTTACCCCGGAGCGATAAACGCAATCGGCCAGCTCGGGTTCGACGATCACCGAATGCAGCTTATCCGCACCAAACACGTCTACCAGATAGCCCAGCACTCCCGCTGCCATCGCCCCGACACCGGCCTGTAACAGCACATGGGTTGGCCGCTCGATCTGCATCTGCCGCATCTGCTCGGCCGCTTCGTCTGCCAGCGTGGCGTAACCCTGCATGATCCAGGTTGGGATCTTGGTGTAGCCCTCCCAGGCGGTGTCCTGCACCACTTGCCAGCCGCGTTCCTGGGCCGTTTTCATGGTCAGGCGTACGGTATCGTCGTAGTTCATATCGGTGACGATGCACTCGGCACCCAGGTTGAGAATGTGATCCACCCTCTCCTGTGCCGAGCCTTTAGGCATATACACCACCGCATGCTGGCCTAGCTGTTGCGCCGCCCAGGCAACCCCCCTGCCATGGTTGCCGTCGGTGGTGGTGGCGAAGGTCATCTTCTCGGTCGCCGTGGCTTTAAACTTTTCAAAAGAAAACGCATTAATATCAATCTGGTACTTTTCACACAGCAACTGGGCAATGGCGTAAGCGCCGCCGAGCATCTTGAATGCATTTAAACCAAAGCGTTTGGATTCGTCTTTGACCAGGATTTTCCGCACACCAAACAGCTGCGCGAGATCGTCCAACGCGCATAACGGCGTTGGCTGATAACCCGCGATCTTTTTATGAAACTCGCGCGCTTTCTGCGCTTGCGCCTTAGAGAACAGAGGGGAGGTTTCGCCGTTAAAATAACGGTTATCCTCAATCGCCACTTTCAATGAAAAAACCGACATAACCGCTACCTCTTCTGGTCGCATTAACTTTCACCGCGCAGGGACACCGCCCGGTATCCCTGACCAGGTAAATTTATTTAATGCGTTTTTCTGCTTCTTTCAGTAATTGTTCCAACACCAGGCCCGGGTTGGAGAATTTGCGCGCCATGATCATCGCCGCGATGATATAAGGCTTCCAACTGGCTTCCTTATAGGTGGCAATACGGTACTTCTCGAATACGCTGGCGCAGACTTCCCCTTCACTGCAGGATACGTCGGTGATGTCCGCTGGCAGGCAGTGCATATAGAGCGCTTCACCGCCTTTAGTCAGCTTCATCATCTCTTCGGTGCAGTGCCAGTTTTTGTAGTAGGCGTTTTGCGCCAGGCACTGTTGCTCCAGCGCCTTGAGGCCCGCATGATCGTCGGCACGCAGCAGATCGGTACGCTGTTCCATTACCTTGTACGGTGCCCAGGATTTCGGATAAACGATGTCCGCGCCTTGGAAGGCTTCGGCCATCGAGGTCACCTGTTGGAAGCTGCCACCGGAAGCGGCGGCGTTGTTCTTCGCCACTTCGATCACGTCCGGGATCAGGTCGTAACCTTCTGGATGGGCCAGCGTCACCTTCATGCCAAAGCGGGTCATCAGGCCAATGATGCCCTGCGGCACCGACAGCGGCTTGCCATAGCTAGGTGAATAGGCCCAGGTCATGGCAATCTTCTTACCTTTCAGGTTTTCCAGGCTGCCGAAATGCTCCTGCAACCAGGCCAGATCCGCCATGGCCTGGGTTGGGTGGTCGATATCGCACTGCAAGTTGACCAGTGCCGGGCGCTGTGGCAACACCCCCTTCTCGAACCCTTCATCCAGCGCGGCACCCACCTCACGCATGTAGGCGTTGCCTGCTCCCAGATACATGTCGTCACGGATACCGATGGCATCCGCGCAGAAAGAGATCATATTGGCCGTTTCACGCACCGTTTCCCCGTGGGCGATCTGCGATTTACCTTCATCCAGATCTTGCTGCGCCAACCCCAGCAGGTTGAGCGCCGAGGCATAAGAAAAACGGGTACGCGTGGAGTTATCACGGAAGATGGAGATGCCTAAGCCACTGTTGAAAATCTTGGTGGCAATGTTTTCTGAACGCATGGTTTTCAGCGATTCCGCCAGCTTGAGCACCAGTTCCAGCTCGTCACGGCTCTGTTCCCACGTCAGTAAAAAGTCCTTTTGATGTAAATTGGACTTTAACGCGCTTATTTCCTTAATTAACTGGTTAACTGTTCTCATCTTTGCCCCTAAATAGAGAGTGTGGTGGTGATCCTTTAAAACAAGTGCCTAACCTCGGAATAACAAATACGCTTCTTCAGCGTCTGGCTACAGCACAATCAATAAGCGTGCCAACAAAGGGAAAGTTAAGCTACGTAACATAAAACTACGAATTATTATGATGGCGATCACATAAAATGGGACTTTCAGTGCGGTAAAAGTGAAATTTTCAGTCAGGGTATTGCTGGTAAGGGATAATTAACCGCGATGTTAATCTGCCATTTGTAATTATCAGCCTTTCTCGCAACCCAAAATGATAGGAATTAGCGCACAGTATCATTTTGATAATAAACTGTGATGCTAACAGCAGAATCTCTATTCTCTGTGGGATTAGCTTGATGACTATCAAATTATATCTGACCGTAGTGTATTATCGTTTCTTTTTCAATGACGATAACGGGAGACGCGTGATGATAGCACCGGCCACTGCCCAGTCGGCTCTTATGCAGATCCAACCGACAATTTTGCGCTTTACCAAGATGCTTTCCAGCGTGTTGCTGCTGGAGGTAGAAATTGTCGATGCCAACCTGGTACGCGTGGCAGGCACTGGCCCCTATGGCAAACAATTTGGCATCAAGCTCGGTAGCAACTCCTGGTTGTTGAAATATGTGCTTGATACTAGAAATGAAAAAATAGTCACCCACTCCCGTTACGACCCGGTATGCGAAGGCTGCACCAGCAAAGATGAGTGCCAGGAAAAGGCCTTCCTCGGCATTCCTATCCTGTTCCAGGATGCCTGCATTGGTGTGATCAGCCTGGTGGCCTTCACCCTGGAACAGCAGCAACGGTTGCGGGATAACCTGCAAGAGTTCTCGGGCTACGTGCGCAATATCTCCAACGTTTTCGTTTCCAACTTATTAGAGACACAAGGCGGCAGCGGTGGTTTAAATAAAGTGCTTTTCAGCCTGATTGAAAATATGGATCAGGGAGTATTAATACTCAATGAAAAGAGCCAGGTTAAGTTTGCCAATATGATGGCATTGAAACAGCTCAATATGCCGCAGGAAAATATTATCGGCAAAACCTTTACTATTCGCGCCCTCACCTTCCAGCAAAATTACAGCAGCGGACATCTGCAACATATTCTCTCCTTCGACGATAACCAGGAGATTATGATTGGCCAACTACATCAGGTTCAGGATCATCAATTATTTTTAATGGCTTTTCATCAGTCACACTCCTCATTTGACGAAACGCTGAGCCTGCAAGACCCACGTATTGAGCAGTTGGCAGGGGAAAGCAAACCGATGCGTCTGCTGAAAAATTTAATTACCCGTATTGCCCCCAGCCCCTCCAGCGTATTGGTGGTTGGCGAAAGCGGCACCGGCAAAGAGGTGGTGGCACGGGCGATCCATCGGCTGAGCAACCGCAGCGATAAACCCTTTATCGCCATTAACTGCGCCGCCATTCCGGATCAACTGCTGGAGAGTGAACTGTTTGGTTACCTGAAGGGCGCATTTACCGGCGCTTCGGCCAATGGCAAGGTGGGGCTGATCCAGGCGGCCAATCAGGGGACGCTATTCCTGGATGAGATCGGTGATATGCCGTTAATGTTGCAGGCCAAGCTGCTGCGCACGGTGGAATCCCGTGAAGTGTTGCCGATTGGCTCCAGCAAGCCGATCCCGGTCGATATCCGCATTATCTCCGCCACCAACCAGAACCTGGATCAGTACATCGCCGAAGGCAAGTTCCGTGAAGACCTCTATTACCGCCTGAACGTTATCCCCATCACCCTGCCACCGCTGCGTGAGCGCGAAGGCGATATCGAACTGCTGGTGCACTACTTCCTCAGTTTGCACACCAAGCGGATCGGCATTATCTACCCCGGCATCTCGGCAGAGGTACTCGAGCTGCTACGCCGACACCGCTGGCCAGGCAACGTGCGCGAACTGAGCAATTTGATGGAGTATCTGGTTAACGTGGTGCCGAGCGGTGAAATTATCGATACCTATTTGCTACCGCCCAATCTGACCCGTGGGCAACCTCTGGAGGCTCGCGCCAGCGTGTCTACGTATAAGGCCACAGAGAGTTGCGAAAACCACGATATGGCGGGTTTGGAGAGTATGGAGAAGCTGATGATTGAGGAGGCGCTGAGCCAACATGCGAACAAGAAGGTGGTGGCGGAGAAGCTGGGGATTGGTATCGCGACGCTGTATCGCAAGATAAAGAAGTATGAGCTGTCTTCTCATTGAGGGGGGAGATAGCTTGCTCAGGTTCACGGGGATAAACTACCTACACTTAGGAAAACCAAGGGAATATCATGAAAAAATTGTCGCCATTGTGGCTGGTCAGCCTGATGAGCGTGGCACCGCTGTATGCCGCTCAAGTCCCGACTGGCACTTCACTAGCCACCCAGCAAGTATTTCGCTACAACAATCACAGTGAACCCAGCACGCTAGACCCACAAAAAATAGAAGAAAATACCGCAGCCCAGGTGGCGCTGGATCTGTTTGAAGGGCTGGTGTGGCTTGATGGTAACGGCAACGTGCAGCCAGCCCAGGCCGAAAGCTGGAAAATCAGTGCGGATGGCAAACGGGTAGTATTCACCCTGCGCGACAATTTACGTTGGTCCGATGGTTCGCCGTTAACGGCGGAGGATTTTGTTTTTGCCTGGCAGCGTGCCGTTGATCCTGCGACTGCCAGCCCCTTTGCTGACTACTTAGCCTCGGCACACGTAGTGAATGCAGCGCAGATTGTGAGTGGAAAGATGCCGCCGAATGAGTTGGGCATTCGCGCGATAGATGCGCGCACCTTGCAGGTTGATTTGGAACAACCTACCCCGTGGTTTATCTCTATTTGGCATGGCCAACCACCTTCCCCGTCCCCCATAAGCTGGTGCAGCAATACGGTGAGAAATGGACCAACCCGGAACATATCGTCTCTAACGGCGCATTTATGCTTAGCAACCGCGTGGTGAATGAGAAAATTGTCGCCAAGCCTAACCCACACTATTGGAACCGGGCCGCAACCGTGCTGACACAGGTTGAATACTTGGTGGTCGATAATGCGGTTGCTGGCTACAACCGCTATCGCGCGGGGGATTTGGATCTCACCTGGGTACCCGCAGATCAAATCAAGGATATTCAAAAGAATCTGCCCGGCGAACTGCGGATTATCCCGCGCTTAAACACCGAATATTATAATTTTAATACCACCAAACCGCCGTTTAACGATGTGAGAGTTCGCCGCGCCTTGTACCTTACGGTTGACCGC
This sequence comes from Serratia sp. (in: enterobacteria), assembly GCF_046715635.1. GTDB lineage: Bacteria > Pseudomonadota > Gammaproteobacteria > Enterobacterales > Enterobacteriaceae > Chania. Next base: position 10,432 of record NZ_JBKJYW010000113.1, on the reverse strand, counting down.
GATCTCATTGCACGTAAAGTGCTCGGGCTGCGTGAGCCAGCAAGCACCTTAACCCCACCGCAAGTTGCTGGCTTTAAACCACCGGTATTGGATGAGTTGAATCAACCGCTGGTCCAGCGCGCAGCAGCGGCGCAGGAACTATTGCGCCAGGCGGGATATGATAAACAGCACCCGCTTAAGTTTGAGCTGTTCTACAACAAATACGATTTGCACGAGAAAACCGCCATTGCACTCTCTTCGGAGTGGAAGAAAATGCTCGGTGCGCAGGTGACATTGCGTAATATGGAGTGGAAAACCTACCTGGATGCACGACGGGCCGGAGACTTTATGCTCTCCCGACAGTCTTGGGATGCCACCTATGATGAACCTTCGACGTTTTTGAATACCCTGCAATCAACCAATGTGGAAAACGTCGGTCACTGGCAGGATAGCGAGTACGACCGGTTATTGAAGCAGGCGGAAAACAGCCAAGATCCTGTGACACGCGATGGGTTTTATTCGCAGGCCGAAGCACGGATTAACCAGCAAGCACCAATTATTCCTATCTATTATCAGCCACTGATTAAGCTATTAAAGCCTTATGTAGGCGGGTTCCCCATGCATAACCCTCAGGATTATGTTTATAGCAAGGAGTTATATATTGTTGCCCATTGAGGGGGGCTGGCTGGGTATGGGGTAACGGCGAGGTGTATATGGTGGGGAGTGGTTGATGTAGGTCGACATACTAGTTATTTGCGTGATGCTGGCAAGATAAATATACACATCAAACAAGGTAGTATTATGATAACCACAAAGCAAAGCCGGTAAACCAGCTTTGCTTTTATTAACTTTAATGTAAATCATTTGGAGCTCAAACTATACTGGTCCACATTACTTTGTTAGCATCTAAAATGCTCTTTTTCGCCCCTTCAAACTCAGAAGTAAAAAAGTCATCATTAGTTATAATAAATTGAAGCACATGATTCTCATCACAGAGGAAGTCCCCCAACCTATCAATTCTATCTATCAACAATTTTTTAAGTCTGCTTTTACTATATAACAGCCCTTATCATCTTTATAAGGTAGAGATATATCGAACACCTGTTCTAACTTCAAAATCAACTCACTGAATGCTATATCTTCCTCCAACACAAAAATCAGCCATCGTTTGATATCAAACATGTTATCAGCTCCTGAGTTTTTCATCATTAATCTCAGAATACTATAGCGGTTGCAGGAGGCAAGAACCCACCACCTGAGGCCGGAATTTTTCCATTTATAAACATGCTATCAGTTATTGGCAACCCAGGATCACTAGCTTACCCACCATAAATAGCAGCGCCACTATCACCTCTTAGCCCTGAATAACTATGAAATATGACCACTCACTTTGCCTTTACTCATTTTATATTACTTATAGAGTGCAATGAACATTAGTTTAACTTACAAACCAAATTACAATTAAAAACCATATTAAAGCAAAATTAAAAAACCACTTATAAATAAAATAAATACAGACTCTATGTTTTAGAGCAAATTTAAATGGGTTTTTATTTAAGTTAGCAACGTTGTTTAGTCCCGGAAGGATCTGCATGGACTCACTTCTAGTTTTATTTACGAACAGCCCGACTTAGCGCACTCGACTGACATAACCACTGAACAACGATATTATACAAAATATACCATCGTCGTTCAGTGGCACTTCTTTTACAGCTTATATCTGAAACTGTTCACTTATAAATCTCATATTCTGAAATGATTTCATATAATTCAGGATTGGAAATTTCATACCCTTCTTCATTAAACATAAACTTCCAGATAGAAATGTAGAACTCCCTTATTGGCATTGATGTAGGCAGGCTTATTTGCGGTAACCCGACATTGTAATATCTTTCTAATTCTTTATCGCTTGCAAAACAAATTGCATATCTCAAGCTTTCCTTACAATTGAATTGCCATTGAGCAGGCCAGTTTTTATACTCTGGCAGCAATAACTCCTGAACAAGTTTATTGATGCTATCTATATTATTTAAATTCAAACCAGACAAACCACCATCTAACTCCGGTCCATCACCTAACGGTGACCAAAACATCAATATATAACCTTTGCTTATTTTAATTTTCTTCATATATAACCTCAAATCACTCATCAATACCAAAAATGCTATATAGCTTTCCTGTTTTTCTATTAAAGCTAGCCCTTACCTTTGATGTTGTGAAATATTCTTTTCCACCGACTTTGTAACCCTCAGACACGACCGTGCCCATATCAAAATCCACCTTCCCTGATTTATATATGTTAGGATCATAAGTCTTATATGCTTGTTGTATTGCATTAAATTGATCTTCATATGTTAAGAATCTAGTCGAATCTACAGGTCTTCCTGCTCTTGCATCCGGTGTATAACCTGTTCTCGCTCTATATTGTTGCTGCTCTAGAGTTGTCCCTGCTCCATGTCGGCGGACTCCATGTATTCCTTCATCACCTAAAGTCGACTCGAGCTCCAGTAATTTATTTTTGAAGTTTTGTTCTGTCTGATATTTTACGAGTCCTAGCGGATCGCACCACGTAACAGGGTTATGCACATACCCATAAGGATTCAGCCCCCCCGCCAGCCCTATTGGGTCCGAACTGATATACTGCGCGGTCTGAGGATCATAATACCTAAATCGATTGTAGTGTAAACCCGATTCGCTATCTTCGTATTGCCCAGGGAAACGCCACTGACAGCTTGGACGGTCATCGTCATTGGCCGCTAAAGCCCAAAGATGGCATCGGCCCCATGCCTTGTTTCGGGCCAACCACACTGCTTTACCTTGTTCGTTGAACAACTCTCTGGCGGTTCCCAGATGGTCACTCACCACATAGTGCAGTTTTCCCTGTTCATAGCGAGCAAAAGGGCTCACTGCGCCAGGTTGATACAACCACTGAATTCCACCTTCAGTCGCTGGGGTACCATCGGCATACAGAGGAATTTCCTCGACCATTTGTTCCCCGCGCCAGAAATAGTCGTAACCCACTATCCGTTGATCTTCTGGCTGGGTAACGTCTCCCCCTTCAACTTCTTGCGGTGCCAACGGTGGCCGTAATACTTTAGCTCCGGAGATAACCTCAAACTTACGAATGCGTCGACCAAAAGCGTCATAGGCATATCGCCACCGCCTCCGCTCTGGGGTCAACAGTTCGATCAATTGTCCCTGACCATTCCAACGATATTTCCAGATTAACGGCCTAAAACCAGCCCGGTGTTCATTTTTCTCGATCAATTGCCCTTGAGCATTATAACGGTAACGGCAACGACCAGAATCAACAACACGCCCTCCTTCCTGGAACTGAACAAGAGTATTCTCCCTACTCTGGATTGCGTCTGATGTAGGAGAAAAAGACTGCTGAAGGTTCAGGTTTAAGTTTTCATCATACTCAAAACGCACACTCTCTTGGTAAATGCCCAACAAATCAGCCTGGACGATCTGATCGTTCGCGTTATAGTGGTAACGCATTTCTCCCCACTGGCTGTCACTTATCCCAGTAATATTGAAAGCCTTGTCATACTCATACTGGCGGTTTACTGAGCTACCTACTAGCGCCTCTTGCGAGTTATATAGCCCAGGTTGGCTCTTAAACAGCGCCGAGTTCCGCCCTGCTGCCTGGCTAAACAACAAACCATTCTTGGTGTAGTTTTGCGCGAACACAAATCCACATGCGCTAAGACGCGCTTTTTCACGACCAAGGGGGTCATACTCAAAACTTAGAGGTTCATGTCGATTTAACTGCACCTTTTCTAACCGACCAGTCTCTGCGTCATAGCTCAGGTTAAGGTTGGTACTGCCCAGGTTCTGATTAATAACCTGTCCGGTATCTGCATCACGTTGATACGTGATTTCACGCCCGTTGATCCGCTCACCGACCAACTCTCCGTGTTCGTTATAATCAAACACCACTGTGGCAGAGTTATTAACTGCCGAGACTAATTGACCTTTTTGGTCATAAGTAAAATTAATACACTCCTCTAACATCGAAACGTTTTCTTCCATCAGCCAGTGTTGCTGTTGAATCAGTTGGTCACTGAGCGAATAGTGATAAGTCGCAATCTGTTGGCCACTCTGCTTTCTCGACAATCGTCCCACAGCATCATAAACATAGTGCTGACAACGCCCGGTAAAATCTTGCTCTTCTATGACCCGCCCCTTGGCATCACGTATCAGACGATAGGATTCACCACTGGCATTCGTCAAACCCGTCAGTCGGGTCAAACGGTCATAATGATATGATATCGTCTTTCCATCTGACCGCTGTTGAGCTAACAGCAGGTCAAAAGCACCGTATTGATACGTAGTTTCTTTACCTTCACCATCTGTCTGCTTCTGGATCCGTCGCTCACTGTCATAACGGATCTGCTGCCTGGTGTTGTCGGGGTAAACCACTTCAGTGAAACTTTGGCCGGGTCTGGCATGTTCTATACTATGCAAATAAACAGTCTGTTGACCAAGGGCATCCTCTACACTCAATAAACGGCCAAGCACATCGAAATGACAACGTTTTGCAATATTACCTGGTTCAACAATTTCTGAGAGTTGCCCATACGGTCCATATCTATAACGCCATTCTCGACCCGTAGAATGTTTTTCCATGACTACATTGCCGTGGCTATCATAACGATATTCGATTGCCAGACCTGCTGGATATAATGCCTTGCGAAGTAACCCGGCATCATCATATTGATAATGCCATTCTTTATCGTCTTTTTTAGAAACCTCGGTTATCTGACCATTAACGTTATACTGATAATGGATTGACGAATCATCGGGTAGTGTAACCTCTAATAGATCACCCAGCGCATTATATTGATAAGATGTCACCCGACCTAATTCATCCGTCGTACGCGTGAGTCGCGTCAGATCCCATTCAGATGAGGTTACCTCACCTAATGGATCGATAACCTTCGTCACCAGGGCCATTTCATTATAATAATAGTGCGTTTTACCACCTTCGGCATCAACATAGATATTATGATTGTTCAGGTCATCATAAATAAACTGATCACCATAATAACCTTGAGTTGTGCGAGTCGACGTTACGCGGCCCTTATCATCATAGGCGATGTAGGCCTGAGTGAGATCGGTATCTCTCCAATGCACCATAAAACCTTTATCATTATAATCATGATAAAGCCTGCCAAATTGGAAGCTATGGCAGTCAACAAGGTGCCCTTGAGAATTGTACTTGCAGGTCAGTAACACCTGTCTAAACTCATGGGTCACTAACGTGACTGAGGATATTTTCTTCTCTTCCGTTTCAACTTGCAGACTATAACCCGCACTATGTTCAATAGCATACAAGGCATTCTCATGGTAGGAGAAATGTATCCAGTTGCCTTTCCCATCTTCAATTCTGTTTAAAAGTCGTTTATTCCCATCACAATACTCAAAAATAAACTTCCGTTGGGTTTGACGGTCAAAAAGCACCAACTCACCGAGTCTGTCACCAGAGAGTATATAGTTAGGTTGCCGTAAATTAACCGCATAGACTTCATTTTCAGGTGTATGATATGTGAGGATAACCCCTTCGTCATCAAGGTAATCAATACTTTCAGATCGTATATCTAGATGCTGTGACCAGCTACTTGCCCATTTGCTGCCCAATGAGCCATTAATAATGAAACCTTCCGTTGAGCGGTATGTTCGGTTCAATTTAAGAGGTAATATTCCGGGTAGTTCAATAACGGGCCATTGCTGTAAGAAATCCCCTGTGACGATATCTACAGGTTCTCCTACACTGCTCAACTGTTTAAAACCATTTCTTATCCCACCAACCGATGATTTTAACCCCATGACAACAAAGACTGTGTTAACAACTGCCGAGGTTACTCTCAGAAATATATTTCTGCTGTCTTTTATTTCCGCTACATCCTCCCCTGTTTGTTGCGTTTCCACAATATTTCCGCTGCCCGAGTTTATATTGCCATCGCAACTAGTTTTGTGCCCTAACCGTGCAATAGGTTTCCCATTGGCAAAAACCGTTTTAGCGCCTTGTGCAATTACTGGTGGCGGACTCCACGTATGGTCGGAACATTGAATAATATCGCCGGCTCGGGCTACCGCTTTACCATTGAACATAACATTGGGAGATCCTTGCATAATCTCCCCTTTTTTATCACCATATTGGCCGAGAGCATTACCCACGCCAGCGATAATACCACCAACTGCCGCTGCAGCCCCGACGGTTGCTAAAGAACCCAAAAATGCAGACCCCATAACAACAAGCCCTACACCTCCAGTCAAGATGCCTATTGCAGCAACCACTGCAACACCGGCGATAACTCCGGCAATGGCCCCAATAACCCCCCAACTCGACCTTTGATGAGCTATGTCATCGCCAACCCTGGCAGGAGCCTCACCTTCAGTGGCAACTCGCTTGATCCCGGCCATGTCGGCAATACCATGTACTGCCCACTCACCCACCTTAAATCCACCGATCCCCGCAGCCAAACCAACAGCCAGGGGAGCCAACGCCATACCAACACCCTGCGCAATCCCTGCCGCAGCCGCACCAGTGGTCACAGCACATGCACCACCTGCAGCACTTGCCGCTGCGGCATACCCCGTAACCGCGCCCTGCACCACTGCCAGCGAGGCAAAAGTCCCCATCACGCCATAGTTGTACTCGGGGCTTTCAACAAAGTCTAACACTGAATCTGTTGTTCTTTCCCACGGTGCAATATTTGGGTTGGCTGCAGTAGCTGACGTATTTGATTCAGAAGGCGATGCCGCGCTCCCTTGAGTCGCGCTTACCGCTCCTATCGTCGCACCTATAATAGCCGTCATAATAAGTATTCCCTTTCTTTAAAATCACGTCTAAACAACACAACACCACGCCATTATTTGTCTCTTAATACCAATGTTTTTAACATAGAGAGGACCATCATCTTTTGGTTCTCCGACAAGGTTTTTGGCATGGTCGCGGTAAGAATGAGTACATTTTTCACAGCATTAACAAAAAACATTAATTGGTGAATACTCCCCTGGGTAGAATCCCAGGTAAATTCACTGCTAACCGATTCATAGTTCTCTAAAGGATCAAGCACTCTTTCAACTTCATTGAACTTCTTAAGCTGAGTACCCAACAGTTTGATTTCCCTTTCGGCAAACTCTTTGAACGCCATTCCCCAAGGGGGCGTATCCCGGGAAATAGTAAAACTCAATCCGCCAGCATCATCTTTAGAAGTACTGAGCACATTAATAGTGACATCTTTCCACTCATTAGGTAAGTCAATCGTCCCTTCATTAAAATGATACATTTTTATTTATCCTTATTTAAATGGACAACGGGTCCTTCTACAGACACTCCGCCACTATTAATTATTATTTTACTGCCTTCACCAAAGCTTAAGGTTATTGACTCTGTCGTCATAACAATTTTACTTTCGCCGACTTGTAAATCGAGCTGATCTGTTGCTTTTAACAACTGAGTTCCCTTGCTGCCGCCGTCGGCATTTGCCTCAAACTCAATCGTATTAGCTTTGGTGATCCGCTTAAGCTTTATTGTTTCTTTCAGGTTGCCTTGTTGCACATGTGTAACTTCATCCCCGGTAACGACCGTGACCTTCCGGTTTCCCATTTCCACCGTTAGATCTTGGTTATCTTTAACCGTCGTACTCATATCCTTCTGGGCATGCATAAACAGCCCCTCGCCCCCCTTGGCATCCTCGAACCTCAATTCGTTGAAGCCCTCCCCCTTATGGGTCTTGGAGCGGAACGCCATCTGGGTCTTGCTGGCAGGCAGCGATCCCGGCGGGATATTGTTGGCGTGATAGGTACGCCCGGTGACGATCGGCTGGTCCGGATCCCCATGCAGGAAATCCACCACCACTTCCTGGCCGATACGTGGGATGGCCAGCATCCCCCAACCCTGCCCGGCCCACGGCTGGGTCACGCGGATCCAGCACGAGCTGTTGTCGTTGCTTTTACCGTAGCGGTCCCACAGGAATTGCAGGCGGATACGGCCGAACTCATCACAGTAGATTTCTTCCCCGGCTGGCCCCACCACCATCGCGATCTGTGGGCCGTCCATGCTCGGTTTTGGCATCGGCGTCGGTCGCCAGGTTTGGGTGTGCGGCAGGAAGACGAACTGGTTGCTCAGCGTGGTGCCTTGCCCACCGGACTCCTGCTCTAGCGCTTGAGGCTGGTTGCCGCTGTGCTGAATGCTCAGCAGTTGCCACTGGTGGTTCAAATCGCTACGCGGGTGGCTGGTCAACGTAAACAGCAGGCCCGGCTGCAGGGTAAAGTCGTTACTCTGCCCATTTCCCAGGTTGGCATCGTTGCGCAGGGCTTCCAGGCGGTAATGAGTAAAGGCCTTGCCATGCTGTTCGTCTTTGAAACGCCCAGGGAAGTCGAAGTGTTCGTAGTCTGGCCGTTGGTTTTGCAGCTCGCTGGCCTGCTCATTAAAGGCCGCCGACCATTGCGGGTTTTTAAAGGTGTAATCCTTCAACTCCACCACGGCGGTGCGCACCTGCGCGCTGCGGGTGAAGGTGGTGACGCACAGCTCCAGCGCCTGAGAGGCCACGCCCGGGTTATACGGCAGCACCGCGCCCTGCGGCAGGGTGCCCACATCATCGGTATACACCACGATGTTTTTGCCTGCGGGGTATTCGAAGTAGTAGAACATCCCCTCTTCGGCGGCCAGCCGCTGGATGAAGTCAAAATCCGACTCCTGATACTGCACGCAGAACTCACGGGCCGGGTGAGGGTTGCGCAAGCCAAAGGCAAAATCGGTGATGCCGTTCTCTTTCAGCAAGGTGGTGATGATGTTTTCGATGCTCTGCTGCTGGAAGATACGCGCGTTGCGCCGCAGCGTGGTGCGCCACAGTGCCGGGCGGATCACCATGCTGTAACGGGTCTGGTGCAAGCCAGTGTCGCCCTGTTCAAAGCTCGCCACCATGCCGGTAATGCTGCGTTGCACTACCCCTTCACGCTTGATCTCCAGCGTCGCATCCTCATCCAGCACTGCGGAAAAGTCGATGGCCGGATCGGCACTGGCCAGGCCCACGTTCAGCACGAACGGTGAGGAGAGCATCTCGGTCAGGCTGAAATCCACCACCACAAAGGTCTGCGGAGGCAGGTTCGCCGTGCTGAGCGTAAACTGCAACCCGCTCGGTTCAGCGCCGCCCAACAGGGCACTGGCAGCCGAGGACGCCATTGCCGTGGCGCTGCCGCCGCTGGCAAAGTTCATCGGCTTGGCAGCATCGGCTATCGCACTGGCCCTGTCCTGCATCGCCTGTTTGGCAAAATCGGCTACCTGCGATACCACTTTACCCGCCTTGCCGCCGATGGCTCCACCAGCGGTACTCACCATGCCCGCCAACTGATCGCCACTCAGTGACGGGTTGGGGGAGACGATATTCATCGGTTTCGAAGCTTCCGCTATCGCTTCGGCCCGGTTTTGCATCGCCTGTTTGGCAAAATCTGCCGCCTGCGACACCGCTTTACCCGCCTTGCCGCCAATCGCTGCACCGGCTTTACCCACCATATCCGCCACCTGCTCGCCACTGACTGACGGCGTCTCCGTGGCCACAATGTTCTTCGGCTGCACACCCCCCTTGGGGGCGTTTTTCTTATCATCAGCAAACATATCTTTTCCTTCCTGGAGGTTAGCGGGCAGGTGCTGCCTGCTGCGTTAGTTGGTGATAGCGACTGAGCAGTGCATTCCAGCGCTCGTCTATCTGCTTGAGCAGCACCGGTGAAGCCGGTTGTTGTTGTTCCACCGAAACCGCCAACTGCCGCAGCAACTCTTCCAGCGGCGTTTCACGGTTCAGTTCACTTTGCATCTGATAAACCTGCGTTTTCAGATAGGAAAGCGTCAGACTGCCGCGCGTTTGTTCCTGTTCAAGCAACTTGTCCGACAGCGCCTGCAAGCGCTGCTGCACCTGGAAATAGCTGCTGTCGGCCCGCTCGCTGCCGAGCCGCGCCTGTAGCAACCGTTGCCAGCGCTGGCTCTGGGCGATCTGATCCGGATCGGTCGGCCACAGCTGGTTGGCCAGCGCCACCGAGGCATCGGCGGTACGCAACCCAGCCAACGGGGAAAGATTTTCCAGGGTGTTCAATTGCTGGCCGTAGCCGTCGAGGGTCGGTTGGGCCAGCCACAGCTGCACCGAACCGTCCGGGGTGGCGGCCAGCCCCGCCAATCGCTCCTGCATCGGTTTGACCTGCATCAGGTAAGCCGCCCCGGCCACCACCAGGCTACATAGCACACCGCAACCAAATCCCCAGGCAGCCGACGTGCGTTTGGTGGCCATGGGGGCCACCGGCGATGCAGCGGCAAAACGCACTTCCACATTGGGCAGTGGCTGTTCTTTTGGCGGCGGCGCGGGCTGGGCGACCGGTTCTTCGTAGGCCGGTAGGGGTTCATGCGCTGCCGGTTTTGCCCCGGAGAACACGGTGCGGATCGGCTCTGACT
>NZ_JBKJYW010000112.1:0-5938 GCF_046715635.1 Serratia sp. (in: enterobacteria) | reverse complement strand
CTGCCAGTGGTGGAAAATCTGCTTCAATTCAACATAATCCGGTGCAGCCAGCGTCCACTTCTGCCCGTCGGCATAGTCCACTTTCAGGTGGTGGAAGTTGAAGGTCATCGACAGCTCGGCACCGCTTTGCGCCGCATACTGCTGGCAGTGCTCCAGAGAGGTTGAAGACATCTCGCCCACGGTCATCAGGCCGCGTGGCTGGAACACGTCGCGGCTCATCTCCTGCAAAAATTCGTGAATACGCGGGCCATCGGTGTAGAAACGGCGGCCATCGCCCTGGTTATCGCTCGGGAAGTCCTGCTGCTTGGACACCAGGTTGATCACATCAAGACGCAGCCCGTCGACCCCTTTGTCTGCCCAGAACTGGCACACTTTTTTCAGCTCTTCGCGCACCGGCGGGTGTTCCCAGTTCAGGTCGGCCTGTTCGGTAGCAAACAGGTGCAGGTAGTATTGGCCGCTGTCGGCGTGCCATTGCCAGGCGTTGCCGCCAAACTTGGAACGCCAGTTATTGGGCAGGGCATCGCCTTCGCCATCGCGCCAGATGTAGAACTGGCGCAGCGGGCTGGCAGGATCCTGCGCGGTTTTAAACCACGGGTGCTCGGTGGAGGTATGGTTAAACACCATATCCATCACGATGCGGATCTTGCGTTGATGGGCCTGTGCCACCAGGTGTTCGAAGTCGGCCAGGGTGCCGTAAGCCGGATCGATGGCACAGTAATCGGCTACGTCATAGCCGTTATCGACCTGGGGCGAGACATAGACCGGCGTCAGCCAGATGGCATCGACGCCCAGCTCCTGCAAATAGTCCAGCCGTTGAGTTACCCCGGCCAGATCGCCATAGCCGTTACCGGTGCTGTCCTGGAAGCTCTTCGGGTAGATTTGATAAATAACGCCGTTCTGCCACCAGGGAATTACATTGCTCATAAGAATACCTTTCTGTTTAAACCGGCAACTCACCGCGGCTGGCTTTGCGTTTGTAAACCATCATGGTCAGCAGTAGCGGGATCACCACGGCCACCAGGATAGCTACGGAGTAGATCAGCCAGAACTGCGGTTGGATAGACAGGATGCCCGGCAGGCCACCTACGCCGATGCCGTTGGCCATCACGCCGGTCAAGCCACAAATCAAGCCCGCGAAAGCGGAACCGATCATCGCGCACAGCATGGGGAAGCGATATTTCAGGTTGATACCGTACATGGCCGGTTCGGTAACGCCGAGGTAGGCGGAGATAGCGGCCGGTACGGAAATCTCGCGTTCGTTGGTTTTGCGGCTGACGATGATGATGCCCAGCACTGCCGAGGCCTGCGCGATATTAGATAGGGCAATCAACGGCCAGACTGGCGTGCCGCCCATGCTTTGGATCATCTGCATATCGATTGCCAGCGTGGTCTGATGTACGCCGGTGATCACCAATGGCGCATACAGGAAGCCAAACAGTGCCGCGCCGATCGGAGCGAAACTGCCGGTCATTACCCACTTCACCGCCCAGGCGACGCCATCACCAATCATGCGGCCAAACGGACCGATCAGCGTGTGCGCCAGGAACACGGCCAGCAGCAGGGAAACGACCGGCACCACCACCAGATACAGATAATCCGGCACGATCTTTTTCAGGCGGGTTTCGATCCAGCCCAGCGCCATACCGGCGAGGATCGACGGGATCACCTGCGCCTGATAACCCACTTTCTCAATGGTGAACCAGCCAAAGTTCCACACTTCCGGCACCTGCTGACCGAGCAGGTAGGAGTTCATCAGCTGCGGGGAGACCAGGGTGATCCCCATCACGATGCCAAGCACCGGGGTACCGCCCATCTTCTTCACCGTTGACCAACAGATGGCCACCGGCAGGAACATAAAGATAGCTTCGCCCAGTAGCCACAAGAAGTCGTAAATGGTTTTCCAGGCCGGGTGCATCTGGGCCAGCGTTTGGCCGCCGGACATCGGGATATCGCCGATGACGTTGCGGAAACCCAGGATCAAACCGCCGCTGATCAGCGCCGGCAGCAGCGGGAAGAAGATCTCGGCGAAGTGGGAGATACCGCGTTCGAACCAGGTCATATTCTGGCGAGCGGCCAGCTTGGCCTGCTCCTTATCGGCTTCGTTGATGCCGGTAGTGGCGATTAACGCCTGATAGTAATCACCCACTTCAGGGCCGATCACCACCTGAAACTGCCCGGCGTTGGTGAAGCAGCCTTTGACCATGCGTAACTGCTCAATCTCTTTCGGCTTGGCCTTGGCGGGATCGTTAAGGACAAAACGCAGGCGGGTAATGCAGTGGCTGACGGTGGCGATATTCTCGCGGCCACCCACCAGCACGATCAGGCGATCGATGTCCTGCTGCTGAACTTTGCTCATTATGGCACCCTTGTTATCAGTGAGGCTCAGAGGTTTTGATGTTTTTAAGCTTAGTCACTCGACCGTTGTTATGAAATGGGAACGTTCCCAACTTGCGGTAAGGATCACAAAACGAACAATAATGCTGCAAATAACGTCGATACTCTGGCTCAATACGTAGGGGCGCTGCATGCTGCGCCCGGTGAGACGTGGCCTTATAAATCAGGCGAGTTTGCAGGGAATAATGATTTGGCGGATGCTCACTTCACCACTCAACTGGCCCAACAGCTGAAGGGCCGCCTGCTGCCCAGCGATGCCATAGCCCAGTTCAACGGAAAATGTCTCTGGGAACAAGAAGTTGAGCATGGGCGTATTACCGATGGCGCACACCTGGATTAGCGTAATGTGTTGCTGTTGTAGGTACTTCATCGCACCGAGAGCGATGGTATCGGAGGCGCACACCAGTGCTGTGGTTTGCGGTTCAATCACGTTGGCGGCCAGTTGGAAGCCGCTCTGATAGTTCAGTTCACCCAATGCCACCAACGGCGAGATCTTCTGTTCACGGCAGGTACCCAGATAGGCCTGATGACGGCGCATCCCGGTGGTGGCATCGGACTCCTGCACGCCAAGGTAGCTGATATGGCTGTGGCCCTGCTTGCGTAAGCGCTGCATCAGCAGTTTCACGGCACCTTCATCGTCATAACAGACAGAGGAGATGCCAGGATATTCGCGGGCGACCACCACCATCTTTTCCTGCCACGGTTGGAGCATGGCTGCGGTCAGGCCGGTAAAGCCGAACAGGATCACGCCGTCGACGTTGCGCTGGCGCAGTACGTTGAGGTGTTCCTCCACCAGCCGGGTTTCAAACTGGCTTTCCATCACGATCGGATCGAAGCCCTGCTGATACAGCAGCGGCAGCATGGTGCGCACGGCCTGATTTTCCGAAGGGGAATCCAGACGGGAAACGATAATGGCGACCACTTTGTCGCTCTGGCCACGCATGGCGCGGGCCGATTTTGACGGGGTAAAACCCTGGCTGCGGATCACCGCTTCCACCCGTTCACGGGTTTGCGGGCTTACGCTGCCTTCGTTATTCATCACGCGTGAGACGGTAGACTTGCCTACCCCGCTCAGGCGGGCGATATCCTTGATTGTCAGCCGGTTTTGCATGGTTTACTTTTCATTTAGGTTATGAGGCTTAAACTTATACCCGTCGCCTTTCAAGTTGCAGCGTTGTTACCTGCACTTACACACCCCAGTCACTTACTAAAGTAAGCTCCTGGGGATGAGTAAGTTTGTCGCCTAGCTGCAACTTGAAATTCATAGGGTATACAACATCCCACTTATGCTCGCTACCATAGCGCATTTTAACGCGCGGATCTTGATGTGCAGCCTATAGTGATGCAAAACGGAATGGCCGCTCCTGCCGCTCCTGCCTTTTTCTTTACCGGAGGTTAATCCCTGAATGGATCCTGATCCGAGCCCCGACACTACTCATTCGGTTCCCCGGTAAAACCCCTCCGCTCTGCGTTGCTGTTTTACCGGTTTAGGTAAGCAGTGGCACTTGCTCGATAGTTCGCCTCTGTTGTGATTGAAAATCAGTGATCTGCTCCGGCGGAGGATTTTTGGCACGTCCGAAAATCAAGCCAACGGGCCGATCCGCCGTTCACCCACTGCCGTGAGGCGCTGGGCGATGAGGTGCGAACGATGAAATTTAAACAACTCCCCCGTCGGCTGTTGGGCCTGCTCAGCCGCAATTTGCCACGCCGTCTGGTGCGGCGTGATGCGCTATTGGAAAGCGTCAGTGGGTCGGCGCAAGAGCTGCCTGCCGGTTTGGCGCAACAACGCCTGGAATGTGCTGCCGCCAGCGCTTTGCAGTTGTATGAGCGTTTCAACAGCCACCCGGAAGGCATCACCGAGCGGGAAGCAGAAACCGCCCGCGGCCTGTTTGGCAGCAACACCATCGAAAACCAACTGGCCGAAAGCGGGTGGAAGCATTTGTGGCACTGTTACAGCAACCCGTTCAACCTGCTGCTGACCGTACTGGGGCTGATTTCCTACGCCACCGAGGATCTGATCGCTGCGCTGGTGATTGGCCTGATGGTGCTGATCTCCACGCTGCTGCACTTTATCCAGGAAGCCCGCTCCAACAAAGCGGCGGATGCGCTGAAGGCGATGGTCAGCAACACCGCGACGGTGTACCGCAGCGATGCGCATACCGGTAAAAGCGAACACAGCGAACTGCCGATTTCACAGCTGGTGCCGGGCGATATCATCAAGCTGTCGGCTGGGGATATGATCCCGGCAGATCTGCGGTTGCTATCTGCCAAGGATCTGTTTATCAGCCAGGCAGCGCTGACCGGTGAATCGCTGCCGGTAGAAAAAGTGGCGGATCCCCGTGGCCAGGGGAGCGATCCGTTGGAGTGCCAAAACCTGTGCTTCATGGGCACCAACGTCGTCAGCGGTACCGCGCTGGCCATGGTGATCGGCACCGGCAGCGAAACCTACTTTGGCCAGTTGGCGCAGCGGGTGACCAGCCAGGATGAGCAGCCCAACGCCTTCCAGGCCGGTATCAGCAAAGTGAGCTGGCTATTGATCCGCTTCATGCTGGTGATGACGCCGATCGTGCTGCTGATTAACGGCTTCACCAAAGGCGACTGGTGGGAAGCGGCGCTGTTTGCGCTCTCGGTGGCAGTGGGGCTGACGCCGGAAATGCTGCCGATGATCGTCACCTCTACCCTGGCGAAAGGGGCGGTCAAGCTGTCGCGCCAGAAGGTGATCGTCAAACGTCTGGATGCGATCCAGAACTTTGGCGCGATGGATATTCTGTGTACCGATAAAACCGGCACGCTGACCCAGGACAAGATCGTGCTGGAGCGCCATACCGACGTGTTTGGCGCCAACAGCGAGCGGGTGCTGCGCTATGCCTGGCTGAACAGCTTCTACCAGACCGGGCTGAAAAATCTGCTGGATGTGGCAGTGCTGACCTGTGCCGACGAAAGCCAACAGCCGGACGCGTTGCAGCATTACCGCAAAGTGGACGAGATCCCGTTCGATTTCGAACGCCGCCGCATGTCAGTGGTGGTAGCGAAAGAGGCGCAATATCATGAGCTGATCTGCAAGGGCGCGCTGGAAGAGATGCTGTCGATCTGTAGCCATGTGCGTCAGGAAGATGAAGTGATCCCGCTCAGCGAAGCGCTGCTGGCGCGCATCCGCCGTGTTACCGACGAGCTCAACCAGCAAGGGCTGCGCGTGGTGGCGGTGGCCAACAAGATCCTGCCAGCGACGGATCATGAGTATGGCGTGGCAGATGAGTCGGATCTGATCCTCGAAGGTTATATCGCCTTCCTCGATCCACCGAAGGAGAGCACCGCACCGGCATTGGCCGCGCTGAAAAAGAATGGCGTAACCGTCAAGATCCTCACCGGCGACAACGAGTTGGTAGCCGCTAAGGTATGTAAAGACGTGGGGCTGGATGCGGAGCATATCCTGCGTGGCAGCGAGATCGAACTGATGGATGACGCCACGCTGGTCGCGGCGGCGGCGCGTACTACGGTGTTTGCCAAGCTGACGCCGCTGCACAAGGAACGCATCGTCCAACTG
>NZ_JBKJYW010000111.1:0-3675 GCF_046715635.1 Serratia sp. (in: enterobacteria) | reverse complement strand
AGCCACTTTCAGTGGGTTATAACGCTGGAAGATTCTCATAGTTGTTACTCTCCTCCCGTTGGATCCATGCGCTCAGCGAGCGGCCAAAGTGGCCACCTCGACATTCGGAGCGCAACTTGATTGCTTTCTAGTAGACTGAGTAAAGACCATTTCGTTCCACTCTGCCTGGATTTCTATTCTGGATTTACACTTACTGACAGAATTGTGTATACCTATTTATAACCTTTGCAGTATATCCATTCAAAAATCGTGTGATTGCCGCCAGAAGGAAAAACTGCGATCCGGTTAACAGGACAGACCTCGGATGAGCACCTATGCTTTAATCACCTTGAGTCATATTGAGACTTATTTCCCTCTGCAGGAGAATGCATGAAAAATAGCATGCTGATAATATCGCTGCTGTTGGCCCCGATGTTGGCCTCTGCTCACAACCTTCAACTCCACCAGCGCGTGGCACCGATCGGCGTCAGCGATAAAGGCGAGTTGGACTATGTTGATAATAAGTTTAGCTACAAAGGCTGGAATAGCGCGCAGCTCGGTGGAAAAGTGCGAGTGGTGCAGCATATTGCTGGCCGCACTTCGGCCAAAGAGCTCAACGATCCGCTGATTGAAGCCATCAAAACCGCCAAGCTACCGCACGATCGTTACCAAACGACGACCATCGTCAATACCGACGACGCCATCATCGGCACCGCCATTTTTGTGCGTAACAGTATTGAAGACAGCAAGAAAGAGTTCCCTTGGTCGCAGTTCATTGTCGACAGTAATGGCAACGTCAAAAAGGCCTGGGATTTGCAGCCAAAAGGCTCGGCAATTGTGGTGCTTGATAAAGAAGGCAAGATCCAGTTCGCCAAAGATGGCGCACTGACGCCGCAAGAGGTGCAGCAGGTCATGGATATGCTGCACCAGTTGCTGAAATAGCGCTTAAACGGCGTCCCGCACGGCGATGAGCGGGGCGCTGCCTAAAACAGAGAAACCCTAAAGCCAGGGTTCAGGAAAGACTCACGCGGAGTGTATAACAGCGGCTTACCCTGCCAATCGTGGATCTGAGCCCCGGCAGCTACCGCTACCGCGTGCCCTGCCGCCGTATCCCAGATATTGGTTGGCCCAAACCGTGGGTAAAGCTGCGCCCGCCCTTCCGCCACCAGGCAGAACTTCAGCGATGAGCCTACCGAGATGGTTTGGTGTTCGCCCAACTGTTGCAGATAATCCTGTAATTCATCATCGCTATGAGAACGGCTGACGACCACCAACGGCGGTACTGCATTGCTCACGCCGATCTCAAGACGCCGGCCCCCTTCTTCCTTCCAGGCCTTGCCACGCTCGGCCAGATACAACACATCCATCGCCGGGGCGTAGACCACTCCCATTACCGCCTCCCCCTCTTCGATCAGCGCGATATTTACCGTGAACTCACCGTTACGGTTTAAAAACTCTTTGGTACCGTCCAGCGGATCGACCAACCAGTAACGCGTCCAGTTACGGCGAACTTCCCAGGTGGGAGGATCTTCCTCTGACAGTAGTGGGATTTCCGGCGTCAGTGCCGCCAGACCCCGTTTGATAATATGGTGCGCGGCCAAATCCGCGGCGGTCACCGGTGAGTCATCTTTTTTCTGTGCCACATCAAGCGGTTGTTCACCATGATATACCGCCATGATCGCCGTACCCGCCTCGCGGGACAGCTGGCAAATCTGCTCCAACATAGTGCACCTCAGACATTCAGTTGCGTGGGACATTTCCCCTTTCTATAGCTTGCAGCCTAGTTTTTTTTTGGCGGAATATCCATCTCAACTCGCTAAGCTGCGGTATTTACTCAAGTCTTCTCCGTCACAACTTTGCATATCGGTAGGTTACATTCGGCCAGTTTATGCCAAACTTCACAGTTTTATGAGAGAGGGAGTGGTAATTACATACCCCCTTGAGATGCCCCTCGAAGAATAATTCAATGGAGATAACCATGATCAAGCGCCCTTTGGGACTATCTGCCCTGGCCCTGCTGGTCTGCGCCTCAACGCAGGCAGCCACGGTTGACCTGCGCGTGCTGGAAACCAGCGACCTACACGGCAATATGATGGACTTCGACTATTACAAGGATAAGCCCACCGATAAATTCGGCCTGGTGCGTACCGCCAGCCTAATCCAACATGCTCGCCAGCAGGTGACCAACAGCGTACTGGTCGATAATGGTGACATCATCCAGGGCAGCCCAATGGCTGACTATATGGCCGCCAAGGGATTGCAACCCGGTGATATCCACCCGGTCTACAAGGCGATGAATACCCTGGATTATGTGGTGGGCAATATCGGTAATCACGAGTTCAACTACGGGCTCGACTATCTGAAGAATGCCCTGGCCGGCGCCAAATTCCCCTACGTCAACGCCAACGTCATCGATGCCACCACGCAAAAACCGCTGTTCACTCCCTACATTATTGTCGATACCCCGGTAAAAGACCGTGATGGCAAAGCTCATACTTTACGTATCGGCTATATCGGCTTTGTGCCGCCGCAGATAATGGTGTGGGACAAAGCCAACCTGCAGGGAAAAGTGACCGTTAACGACATCACCGAAACGGCTAAACACTACGTACCGGAAATGCGCAAACAAGGGGCCGATCTGGTCGTCGCGATCCCCCACTCTGGCCTTTCCAGCGACCCCTATAAGGCCATGGCGGAAAACTCGGTATACTATCTCAGCCAGGTTCCAGGCATCGATGCCATCATGTTCGGCCATGCGCATGCGGTATTCCCCAGCAAGGACTTCGCCAATATCAAAGGCGCGGATCTCGAAAAAGGTTTGCTGAACGGCGTACCTGCAGTGATGCCCGGCCAATGGGGCGATCATCTCGGCATCGTGGATCTGCAATTGAATAACGATGGCGGAAATTGGAAGGTTACGGCAGAAAAAGCGCAAGCCAGACCGGTTTATGACAAAGAGAACAAGCGTTCGTTGGCAGTGGAAGATCCCGCGCTGGTCAAGGTGTTAGAGGAAGATCATAAGGGAACGCGTGAGTTTGTCAGCAAGCCTATCGGCAAGTCCGACGGCAATATGTACAGCTACCTGGCCCTGATCCAGGACGATCCTACCGTGCAGATCGTCAACAATGCGCAAAGAGCCTACGTTGAGCACTATATTCAAGGCGATCCGGATCTGGCCGATCTACCGGTATTGGCCGCCGCAGCACCGTTCAAAGTGGGTGGTCGCAAGAACGATCCCGCCAGCTTTGTCGAGGTGGAAAAAGGCCAGCTCACCTTCCGCAATGCCGCCGATCTGTATCTCTATCCCAATACCTTGGTGGTGGTCAAAGCCAGCGGTAAGGAAGTGAAGGAGTGGTTGGAATGCTCCGCCGGGCAGTTCAACCAAATTGACGTTAACAGCAGCAAACCGCAGGGGCTGATCAATTGGGATGGTTTCCGCACTTATAATTTCGACGTGATCGACGGCGTCAATTATCAGATCGACGTCAGCCAACCGGCACGTTACGACGGAGAGTGTACGCTGATCAATGACCAGGCGGAGCGTATCAAGCAGCTGACCTTCAAGGGCAAGCCGATCGATCCTGACGCCCAGTTCCTGGTGGCGACCAACAACTACCGCGCCTACGGCGGCAAGTTTGCCGGAACGGGCGATAAGCATATTGCCTTTGCTTCACCGGATGAGAACCGCGCGGTATT
>NZ_JBKJYW010000110.1:0-21261 GCF_046715635.1 Serratia sp. (in: enterobacteria) | reverse complement strand
ATGATCATCGCACTGGCTTCGTAATAGAGATGCCGTGCCTCCATCGGGAAGAAGTCTGGCCACAGGTTGACGCTGATGGAGTACAGCCAGGCGGCACCGGTCCCCAGGGCGACCAGCGTGTCCATGGTGGCGCTGCCGTTCAGCAACGATCGCCAGGCATTGCGGTAGAAGTGGCCACCGGCAAACACCATCACCGCCAAGGTAATGATGCCAACCATCAGCCACGGCCGCTGGGTTTCTGGCGTCAGCGACATACTACCGCCAAACACGCCCCAGGCCATTAACGGCACGCCCACCGCCAAGCCTAATGCGGCCTGCCAGCGAAAGCGTTTCATATTAGCCTGTGCGGTTTGCTGTTGGCGTTCGCGGCGCTTGGTTTCGTCCTGGATCATCTCAGCGCCATAACCGGCTTTTTCTACCGCTGCGACCAATGCCTGAGGCGTGGCCTTACCGGTGATCAAGGCGCTGCGTTCGGCCAGGTTTACCCGCGCCATTTCAACGCCGGGGACGTTCTGTAACGCCGTCTGGACTTTATTGACGCAGCTGGCGCAGGTCATGCCGTTGAGCAACAGCTGGATGCTGTCGTCGGTCTCGCTTGCCGGAAGGGAAGAGGGGGCCGCTGCCTGGGTTTCCGGCAAGGTTGGGGCAGATTCAGTCAGCGGCTCAGTTTTTGGGTGGCTGTTGGCTCCCACCTGGCTGGCGTGATAGCCCGCATCCTCGACCGCAGCGATGAGCTGCTCTGGAGTGGCATCGCCATAGACTTTGGCGCCCTCAATGGTCACGTCGGCGGCGATCACGCCCGGCACCGCTTCCAGCGCTTTACGGGTGCTGCCCACGCAATGCATGCAGGATAAGCCGGAAAGTTGTAATTCAGTATCAGCCTGATGGGCGATTTCGGCCTGGAAGCCAGCGGCAACGACGCTATCAATCAGCTCGGCAGCCGGGGCTGCACCGGTGATTTTAGCGTAGTGAACGTTGACGTTGGCCTGTTCGACATCCGCGCGACTTTCCAAGGCTTTTTTCACCTTTTGCGCGCAGTTCATGCAGGAGAGTCCCTGCAACGCCAGCACGGTAGTTTGTGACATAATGGTTTTCCTCGCAAAATAATGGCGGTTGACCGCCTAGGTTCTTTTCATTGAGAATGATCTTAAACCTTCCAGCAAGGGTAAGGTCAAGGGGGATAAAGTGAATATCAGCGACGTTGCCAAAAAAACCGGTTTGACCAGCAAAGCCATCCGTTTTTATGAAGAGAAAGGATTGGTGACCGCCCCGATCCGTACGGACAATGGCTACCGCAGCTACAGCGCCAGGCATATTGAAGAACTGACGTTATTGCGCCAGGCTCGCCAGGTGGGGTTCAACCTTGATGAGTGCCGTGAACTGGTCGCGTTGTTCAACGATCCGGCGCGGCACAGTGCCGATGTCAAAGCCCGCACGCTGCAGAAAGTCGCCGATATCGAAAAGCACATCAGCGAACTGGGGGAAATGCGCCAACGGCTGCTGGCGCTGGCGGATCAATGCCCTGGTGATGAAGGCGCAGACTGCCCGATCATTAATAATCTGGCAGGCTGCTGCCACCAAGGCTAGCGGATAATGGCGCGGATCACCAAAGTGGTGCCTTCGACGGCCACCACTTCAACTTCGGTGCCGATCGGCAGATCCTCGTTGGCTTGCGCGCGCCAGCTACTGTCGGCAATATTGATACGGCCATGGCCGTTATGCATCGCCTCGGTCAGCGTGGCACGTGTGCCGATCAGTTGACGGTTACGCTGGTTGAGCACCGGTGAACCATTGGTTGCCGTAGGCCGCTTGCGCAGCCAGTACCACCACAGGTAGGCTACGGCAATGGTCATC
This sequence comes from Serratia sp. (in: enterobacteria), assembly GCF_046715635.1. GTDB lineage: Bacteria > Pseudomonadota > Gammaproteobacteria > Enterobacterales > Enterobacteriaceae > Chania. The sequence goes on along the minus strand of NZ_JBKJYW010000110.1, from coordinate 19,407 downwards.
ACGGCAAACAGGGAACCCTGCCACTCCCAACTCAACTCCGGTAGCAGCCAGATAATCACCCCGACAATCACCGCAGAAACGCCGCTCCACAGCAGATAACCGCTGGCACCGAGCATTTCCGCAGCTAACAGCAGCCCGCCTAGCGAGACCCAGAACCATTGTGGGTTTGCTGCGATCTGTTCCAACATAATTACTTACCTTTGCTGTCTTTCAGCAATTCGGTAATACCGCCGATAGAACCCAGCAGGCTGCTGGCATCCAGCGGCATCATGACCACTTTGCTGTTATTGGCAGAGCCAATCTTCTGCAATGCGTCGGTGTATTTCTGGGCTACGAAGTAGTTAATTGCCTGGATATTACCGGTGGCGATGGCGTCAGACACCAACTGGGTTGCCCGCGCTTCGGCTTCGGCGGCACGTTCACGCGCTTCTGCCTGCAAGAACGCTGACTGGCGTTCCCCTTCGGCTTTCAGGATCTGTGATTGCTTATCCCCTTCTGCGCGCAGGATCGCGGCTTGACGTACCCCTTCCGCTTCCAGGATGTCGGCACGCTTGGTTCGTTCGGCCTTCATCTGGGCGTTCATCGCCACAATCAGCTCGGCCGGTGGGCGAACGTCACGGATTTCGATACGGGTAATTTTGACGCCCCAAGGGTTGGTGGCCTCATCGACGATATGCAGCAGGCGGGTGTTGATGCTATCGCGCTGTGACAGCATTTCGTCAAGTTCCATGGAACCGAGCACGGTACGGAAGTTGGTCATGGTCAGGTTAACGATCGCCTGCTCAAGGTTACTGACCTCATAGGCGGCACGAGCCGGATCGACAACCTGGATAAAGCAGACGGCATCGATCGCCACGTTAGCGTTATCGCGCGAGATAATCTCCTGTGAAGGGATATCCAGCACTTGCTCCATCATATTGATCTTGCGACCAATACGATCCATAAAAGGCACTACCAGGTTTAAACCCGGCATCAATGTTTTGGTATAACGGCCGAAGCGCTCTACAGTCCATTGGTAGCCCTGCGGGACAATTTTGATGCTCGAGAAGACGATAATCAACGCGACAACGATCACGATCGGAATAATGGTAAACATGGCACAACCTCCTGTCAGACATATTGCTAGATATTACGCTAGCGGCAGGGGGAATACCTAATGCATCGCCAGGATAAGACTATTTTTTGCAGAAAATGCCAGCATCTCACCGCGAAGGGACCATTTTTGCCAGGTTTACCTGTAACTGCTTAAGACTGCCATGAGGTAATAATGGAGACTTCTTCAGGGGCTGCGTCGAATTTGCTCAGCGTCACCGTCTGGCCGTCGGTCAGTAACACGCTGACTGCCATGCCGATCACGCCGGACTGCAGAGCGGTCTGTTCGATGTGCTGAAGCGCTTTAAGACAAACAAATTGCTGCATCTCGGGCAAATGTTTGAATCTGTCGGTTTGGGATTTTTTCAAGAGGACTATCCTTTAGCGGTACCGACGATTTGGCCATCACGCAGCAACACAATCTTGTGTTTCTGCCGGTACCAGATAGCGGTGAAAACCCCTTTTTGATAAACCTGCGCATACGGGTTTTCTTCGGTCAACGCGGCTGCCGTTTGCTCAATGTAGCCCTGCTTGATATCTGGCGAGATCTTGATGTCTATCCCGGCAATGCGTGCCTGCAATGTCTTGCTCTTTGCTGCCTGGGCGTGTTGCACGGCTTGCCGCAGAGGAGTGAAGGCTGGCACCCCGAGACGTGCCGATTGCGCGTACTGTCTCGCCGCATTTTCCAACGCCTGTTTCTCTGCCGCAGCGTAAATGGCGGTCTGACGGTTTTGTTCGGCCAGATAACAGGTATCTTCGGAAACGTCCTGTGCTTCACATTCAGCCATGCGCGACGCCGTAGAAGTACAGCCGGTCAGCAAGATGGCAATCACTAAGGTAGGCAGTGTCCTAATCATCATTATTTAATTCTTCGAGTTAGTCAGGCTGGCACCGGAGTGTTCCTGGGTTAATTTTTTCTTTTCATATCGAAGCTAATAGCTACGTAATAAAGTGATTTTTAGCCTTTCTGTCGCTTTACTGAGCTAACGATACAGAATTTTCCTAGATAAGCATCACGTTTTAACCATTCCGTTGATGAATGTCAATTTTTATCAGCTACTGAGAATGTTTCTTAAATCACATTTAAATGTAGCTATTAGGTCTATTTTAGCTGTCTGATTGACGGAGGCTCTGGAGCTCCGTAGCTGTGGGGGACGGAATTTATATGCTAAACTGCGGCATGTCTGTAGAGGTCAATAGGAAATCGCAGGTGGATAATCAAGCAGAGTTTAAAAGCTATCTGGAACGATTAGGCATTGAGCAACCTGCACTGTGCATACTCTTGGGGGTGCAGCGCAGCACTTTGAATAAATGGGTGAATGGCACCGTAACCGCAATCCCGGCCATCGCCACGACTGCAGTCAAAATGCTGTGGTTTATCAAAGAGTCCGATCCGCAGCTGTTCCAGCGCTGGATGATGATCCAGGACTTTGGCGTGCCAGCAGAGTACGCGACCAATGAGAAGGCGTATGAATTTCTGCACGTGCTGAAGCGGGAACCCTCACCGCCAATTAAGAAGCTCCGGGCCCAGGTGGCGGCCCAGAAGCAATAAACCTCCGCGTTAAACCGGTAAATCAATACCCTGCAGAAAGCCGTTGATGCGTTCATCGCGCCGTTGGAACAGCGTGACAATTTCTTCCACGGCTTTACCACAGTCGTTACGCCAGGCGAGGGAGAGCGGCGAAGGTTGCCGCTGATTGACGACCTCACGGGTTATCAACTGGCCGCTATCGAGATAGGGCTGGCACAGATTTTTCGGTAAAAAGCCTACGCCCAGCCCCTGCAGGTGGCATTCAAGTTTACTGCGCAGGTCTGGCACCTTGATCTCTTTTTGGCCGGGCAGCAGCCAGGCAACGCGTTTGGTCAGGTTGCGCGAAGTATCTTCCACGTTGATTGCCGGGTAGCTGCGTAGACGATCTTCATGCAGTGCCGCGTCCTGGCAGGCCGCGAGCGGATGATCTGGCGTGACCACAAAAGCCCAACTGATCCCCCCCAATTTCAATACGCTGACGTCATTAGCCAGTGATTCAGAACCGGTGGTGCCAATGGCCAGCTGAAAATCCCCGTGCAACAACGAATCCCATACTCCCATATACACCTGACGCGAGATATGAAATTGCGTAAAGGGATAACGCTGTTGCAGGTAGGCCAATAACCGGGCGACGCTGAGCGGGTTGTACAGCAGGTTGTTGATCACGATATTGACCTGATGCTCCACGCCGTCGTTGATCTGGCGTAGCTCATCGGGCATGGAGTCGAGCCAGTTGTGCCATTGGCGGCAACGTTCCAGCAGGTATTCACCGGCGGGGGTCAGGTTTACGCTGCGGGTCGTGCGGATAAACAGCTGGGTGCCGATGCTTTCTTCCAGCGTTTTGATACGGTAACTGATGGTGGCAGTGGTCTTGTGCAGTAATTCGGCAGCCCGGGAAAAGCTTTGGCATTCCGCGACTTTAATAAACGATCGAATTGTTTCGTGATCCAGCATAGCGCTTCCTTAACCGGTGCGGCCATCGTTCCCCTAGTGTTACAAAAGAATCTACTTACCTTAATCGCCTTGGGTTAGTCATAAAGCCGCTTCCCGTGATCGCGATCACGTTTTATTGCCTTTCCTATGCTGAATACGGCGAAAAGTGACAACTCTGTTAACGAACTGTATCGCGACGGTTCTTTTTTTAATAGGTTGATTATTAATGCAATATTTTTACATTGGCGCAAAAAATGTGCGGCTGATCTTGTTGTGGAAAATTTTTCCAATATTAACTTTTAAATCTCAGGCGACCTGTCTAGAGTGAACCTATTCGGTAATGTTCCTTTTTGAAACGATCCTGGAGAAACTGATGGACCTGATTGCCGTTGAGTTAACGCCCGAAGCCTTTGCACCTTATGGGAATGTACTGCAGATCGAGGGTGCGCCCTTTTTCCATATTAATGGTGGAAAAACAGAGCGATATCACGATCTTGCTAAAGTCGAAGTGGCCGATGATCATCGGGTGCTAGTCAGCATCAATCGATCCGAGCCCTGTGATTTTCCGTTGGAGTTCTCAGTTTTGGAGAAACATCCTTTGTCTTCGCAGGCATTTATGCCTATGAAGGGGGAGCGCTTCGTGGTGATTGTTGCAGAAGCTGGGGAAGGGGACGAAATTCCGTTACAGACTTTGCGCGCCTTTATCACCAACGGTAAGCAAGGGGTGAATTATCACCGCAATGTGTGGCACCACCCGCTGTTTGCCTATGGCGCGATCACCGACTTTTTCACGGTCGATCGAGGCGGCCCCGACAACTGTATCGTCAAAACATTGCCAGAGACTTACCGGGTTGTGCTTGGATAGCGCTGTCCCCAAGCGCATAGGCTGTTTATTATAGCGGAGAAACCTTGAGCTAAATAAGGAAAGCCTGAATGAACGAAGTACGCAGAAAGGGAAGACCAACGACAGAAGCAGGGGCGACGAAAGGCGCGCAGGCGTTGGATCGTGGGTTGGAGATCTTGCAATTTCTGGCCAATGCCGGGGGAAGCTCGTCCGTTTCCGTGCTATCCGAGAAGTTGGAGTTACCGCTGTCAACGACTTTCAGATTATTGAAAGTATTAGAAAAATCGGAATTCGTTTTTCAGGATCCCCAGCTTGGCTGGTGGCATATCGGCATCCAGTCGTTTACCGTCGGTGCCGCTTACATGAATGACAGGGACGTGGTTTCGGTTGCGGGTCCTTACATGCGGCGGCTGATGTTGCTATCAGGCGAAACCGCCAATCTGGCCATCAGGAATAACTTTGACGCGGTACTGATCCGCCAATGTGAGTGCCAGGCCATGGTGCGGATGTGTGCGCCACTTGGCAGCCGTTTGCCGCTGCACGCATCTGGGGCGGGGAAAGCGCTACTGTATCCGCTGGCCGAAGAGGAGATGTTGGATTTGTTCGTCCGTTCGGGGCTGCACTCGTTTACCCCGAAGACCCTGACCAGCGTAAATTTATTACGTAAGGATTTAGCGCAATCGCAGGAGCAGGGTTATACCGTTGATGCTGAAGAGCACGCTCTTGGCCTGAATTGCCTGGCTTCGGCGATCTTTGACCGCAACAACAACGTCATTGCGGCTATCTCTATTTCAGGGCCTAGTTCGCGCGTTAGCAGCGATCGTTTCAAGGAACTGGGGGAATTGGTGCGTGACGTCGCCAACGACATTAGTACCGCGCTAGGTGAGTCGCGCAGTAAGAAAGACCACGCTTAAAGCAAAGTTTGTAGCCGCGATCGCGGCTGCAAGATGAGGATACCTCCCCGTTTATCACCTGAACGGGTTTTTTTGGACTCATTTTGAATTTGGAAAATTTTTCCATAATTTAGGAGAACGTTTAGATGGCAATTATGCGAGCAGTAGATGCGGCAATGTACGTGTTGGAAAAGGAAGGTGTGAATACCGCATTCGGCGTGCCTGGCGCGGCGATCAATCCTTTCTATAACGCGATGCGTCAACACGGCGGCATCAAGCACTATCTGGCGCGTCATGTTGAAGGCGCTTCCCACATGGCGGAAGGTTACACCAGGGCCAAACCTGGCAATATCGGGGTGTGCCTCGGGACTTCGGGGCCTGCGGGAACGGACATGATCACCGCGCTTTACTCCGCCTCTGCCGATTCGATTCCCATTTTGTGCATCACCGGCCAGGCCCCCCGTGCGCGTTTACATAAGGAGGATTTTCAGGCGGTAGATATTGAATCGATCGCCAAGCCGGTCACCAAAATGGCGGTGACGGTCATGGAACCAGCACTGGTGCCCCGCGTGCTCCAACAGGCATTCCACTTGATGCGCTCTGGCCGCCCTGGCCCGGTGCTGATCGATTTGCCTTATGACGTGCAGATGGCCGAGATTGAGTTTGATCCGGAAACCTATTCCTCGCTGGGAGCTTACAAACCGGCGGCCACTGCGGCGCAGATCGACAAAGCCTTGGATATGCTGTGTGCCGCAAGCAAACCATTGTTCATCGCCGGTGGTGGGATCTTCAACGCGGATGCGGCCGACCTGCTGCAAGAACTGGCGGAGACCTGTAACGTACCGGTGATCCCAACGCTGATGGGCTGGGGCTGTATCCCAGACGATCATCCATTGATGGCAGGGATGGCAGGGTTACAAACCTCACACCGTTACGGCAACGCCAACCTGCTGGATTCGGATCTGGTGTTTGGCATTGGCAACCGCTGGGCAAACCGCCATACCGGCTCGGTAGATAAATACACCGCTGGGCGTAAGGTGATCCATATCGATATCGAACCGACCCAGCTTGGCCGTGTGATTTGCCCGGATCTCGGCATTGTTTCCGATGCCAAAATCGCCCTGCAAATGTTAGTAGCGAGGGCACGCGAACGTGCGGATCAAGGGACGTTGCCAGATCGCTCACAGTGGGTAGAAACCTGCCTCCAGCGCAAACAAACCCTGCTGCGTAAAACCCATTTCGATAACGTGCCGATCAAACCTCAGCGTGTTTACGAAGAGATGAACCGGGCGTTCGGGCGTGATGCCTGTTACGTCACCACCATCGGGCTGTCGCAGATCGCGGCGGCGCAGATGCTGCACGTGTTCAAACCGCGTCATTGGATTAACGCCGGGCAGGCGGGTCCATTAGGCTGGACTCTTCCTTCTGCCCTGGGCGTCTGCGCCGCCGATCCGCAGCGCAAAGTGATCGCACTCTCGGGTGACTACGACTTCCAGTTCATGATCGAAGAGCTGGCCGTTGGCGCGCAATTCAAGCTGCCGTACATCCACGTGGTGGTCAACAACGCCTATCTGGGGCTGATCCGCCAGTCGCAGCGCGGCTTCGATATGGATTACTGCGTCCAGCTGTCCTATGAAAACATCAACAACCCGGAAGTGGGTGAATACGGTGTCGATCACGTCAAGGTGGTCGAAGGGATGGGATGTAAAGCGATCCGCGTCGTTAAGCCTGAGGATATCGCACCGGCCTTCCAACAGGCGCAAGAGTTAATGCGTCTGCATCAGGTTCCGGTGGTGGTGGAGATTATCCTTGAGCGGGTCACCAACATCTCGATGGGGACAGAGCTGGATAACGTCAATGAGATCGAACCTGTTGCCGAGTCGCCAGAAGATGCGCCGACCTCGGTCAGCTATTTCAACTATCAGTAAGGAGCAGGCTCATGCCAAAGTTTTCAGCCAACTTATCGATGTTGTTTAATGAAGTTGATTTTATGCAACGCTTTCGCTGTGCCAAAGAGCAGGGATTCACGGCGATTGAATATATGTTTCCCTACGATTACTCCGTGCAGGCGTTGAGGGGCGCACTGGAAGAGAATCAACTCACGCAGGTACTACAAAACCTGCCTGCCGGGGATTGGGCTGCGGGTGAGCGTGGCATCGCTTGCCTGCCAGGGCGCGAGTCTGAATTTCGTGATGGCGTAGGTCTGGCGGTGGAATATGCTCGTGCGCTGGGTTGTGCGCAGATCAACTGCCTGATCGGTAACTCGGATAAATCCGTCGCCCAACATAAGACCGATGAGATCGTGGTCGCTAACCTGAGCTATGCGGCAAAAGAGTTGGCCAAGGCCAATATCCGTCTATTGGTTGAGCCGATCAATAAATACGATATGCCCGCCTTCTATCTGCAAACCACTCGTCAGGCGTTGGAGCTGATGGATTGGGTCGCGAGCCCCAACCTGTTTATTCAATACGATATCTACCATATGCAGCGCATGGAGGGCGAATTGGCCCAAACCATGGAAACGCTGTTGCAGAAAATCGCGCATATCCAGATTGCCGATAATCCGGGGCGCCATGAACCGGGAACCGGGGAAATCAATTACGACTATCTGTTCCGCGCGCTGGACAAGATGGGCTATCGCGGTTGGATCGGCTGTGAATACAAACCTGCGACCACGACGGCTGCAGGCCTGTCATGGGTTAAGCAATATCAACATTAAGGGACATATCATGAAAGTAGGCTTTATTGGTTTAGGGATCATGGGCACGCCAATGGCTGAAAAGCTGATCGCAGGCGGCCATCAGCTGTATGCCAACACCTTGCATCAGGTTCCGCCGGAACTGCTGGAAAAAGGGGCCATCGCCTGTGCCACCCCCAAGCAGGTGGCCGATCAGGCTGACGTTATTTTTATTATGGTGCCTGATACGCCACAGGTGGCAGAGGTGTTGTTTGCCGCCAATGGTTGTGCCGAAGCGCAGCTAAAAAACAAGATCCTGGTGGATATGAGTTCTATTTCGCCGCTAGAGACGAAAGAGTTTGCCAAACGCATCAACCAACTGGGTGCCGATTATCTGGATGCGCCGGTATCCGGCGGTGAAGTGGGGGCCAAGCAAGGCAGCCTGACCATCATGGTCGGTGGTGACGAAGCCATCTTTGGGCGGGTAAAACCGTTGCTGGCCCTGATGGGGAAAAATATTACGTTGGTCGGTGGTAATGGCGACGGTCAGACCTGCAAGGTTGCCAATCAGATTATTGTGGCCCTGACCATCGAAGCGGTTTCCGAAGCGCTGATATTTGCTTCCAAAGCGGGGGCCGATCCGGCACGGGTCCGTGAAGCGCTGATGGGCGGCTTTGCTTCTTCGCGCATTCTGGAAGTGCACGGTGAGCGGATGATCAAACGGACGTTTGAACCGGGCTTCCGTATTTCCCTGCATCAAAAGGATCTCAATCTGGCGCTGCAGGGGGCGAAGTCGTTGGCACTCAGTTTGCCTAATACCGCCAGTTGCCAGGAGCTATTCAACCTCTGTGCCGCCAATGGGGCAAAAGATCTTGACCATTCGGCATTGGTACAGGCGTTGGAGATTATGGCCAACCATAAAGTGACTGGTTAAATTGATAGGTCGGTATTTTTTTACCATTATTAATACCGACTCTATTCTTGTAAAATAGTAGGTAATAAACGTCGCTGAAATTTCTATCGCCCTTTTTATGTAAGGTGAAGAGGGTCTTTCGATCAAAATACGTGCAAAAATAACAGAAAAATAGCAGGATGCCGACCAAGGAGACCCTATATGGCAACCGTTGATGCTGCGATTGATAGAACTATTCTGACCAACCCTGATAAAAGCAAATTATATCGTAAGATTGCCTGGCGCATTATGCCAATATTATTAATCAGTTATATCGTAGGCTATCTTGATCGCGTTGGGATATCGTTTTCCAAGTTCCAGATGATGCCTGATATTCTGCAAGGTAATGTGTCAATGGCCGAAGCAGTGTATGGCTTGGGGGCTGGTGTATTTTTCATTGGCTATATTATCGCCGGTGTACCAAGTAATATTTTACTGAGTAAATATGGTGCACGGAAAGTCATTGCCCTGTTGATGTTGGTATGGGGTACGATTTCAATGCTGAGTATTTTCATTACCAATCCAACGCAGTTTTATCTGGCACGATTCCTACTGGGACTAGCCGAAGCCGGCTTTTATCCTGGGGTAATCCTCTATCTGACTCTGTGGTTCCCTTCAAGCCAGCGGGCAAAAATGACTGCGTTGTTTGTTTGCGGAATACCGGTAAGTAACATCATCGGTGGGCCACTCTGTGGTTGGATTATTGAAAACATGAATGGCATGTTTGAGCTGTCTGGCTGGCAATGGTTATTCTTTATCAGTGGTCCACGTGCGGTATTGATTGCGGTCGTCATTTTCTTCTTCCTGGATAATACCTATCAGAGTGCTAAATGGCTCAGTCCTCAAGAAAAAGAGATGATCACGCAAGATATGGTGCAGGGCACATCGAACAAGAGGGGTGTCGATGGTATAGCGCAGGAGTGGACAATGAAGAGCATGCTGAAGTCTTCTGCCTTCACTAAAATGTGGTTGATCTGTTTCTGTACGGTGATGGGACAAGGGGGATTGGCCTTCTGGGTCCCGACCATGATCCGTGATACGGGGGTAAGCTCGGTGTTGGATATTGGTTTACTGACTATGCTGCCGTATATGCTTGCTGTCGTCGCCATGCTACTGGCTGCGCGTAGTTCTGACAAACATCGAGAAAGGCGCTGGCATATTATTGTTCCTTTCTGTATTGCTGCGGTTTCGCTGATCTTTATCGGTTTGTTCCCAGACAATAAAGTTATCGTGATGCTGGCATTATGTATTGCGGTCGCCTCCAGCCTGGTTCCTTCCCCCCTGTTCTGGAGTTTGCCAAATGCTATATTTACCGGTACCTGTGCTGCGGCCGGGATCGCGCTAATTAACTCGATTGCTAATATAGGTGGTTTTATCTCCCCTTATATCATTGGTTATTTTAAAAACACGACGGACAGTAATCTGGTCGCGATGTGTGTGCTATCCAGTATGATGATATTGGGGGCTATACTGACCTACAGCGTTCCGGCAAAACTGGTTAATAAATAATAGCGCTACAGAATACAGTATCCCAAATAAGTCATTCATCACAGGTAAGTGCCCCAGATAGGGGCACCCACCGTTAACCTATTATTATATGGAGGGGGATAATGGCTGAGTCAAATTATAACCCTTTTGATTTTAAACGTGTCACGTGATCGACAAATAGTTTAACGGGATCTGCGCTACGCGTGACAACACCAGCAGTTTGATTAATAGCGTCCGCATGGTCCATTGAATAATCGGACCGGATGACTTTCCCCAGGTGCGTACAATAGCGCCCAACCAACCCATCATTCTGGAAACGTTCTTTTTTGAACAATAATGAGATGGCTACCAGTGCAGTATGCAATGGATCAAGATTATTGAGTCCTTGGTCAAGCGGGTTATGCTTGATAATCCCGCTCCAAGAATAGTAGTAGACGCCATTCTCAAACTCTTTACCTTCTCCACCCCATTTGCTCGGCAAGCCCTGCGGATATTTGGCATTAAATTTATCCACACCTTCACTGGTGAGTGAATTAAGCGCTGCAACACTGTCTTGTGGTAAACAAGGGCGACCAGAAATAATCGAGATAAATGAACCAACGGCATTCATCACCGTACTGGCCACCGCTTCGGGAAGCGCGCCAGGCTTTACCGCCAAACGAACCAGGTCGGCAATTTCCGAGCCAAAGTTTACCCCAGACACTGAAGTCACGGAGGCAACCTGTTCCGGATGTGTGGCAGCGACATAGCGGCAGGCCAGAGCGCCCTGACTGTGACCAATCAAATTGACCTTTTGTGCTCCAGTTACCTGGATCACTTGTTTCACAAAGTTATGCAATTGCTCACCGCGGACTTCATTACTGTTGTCAGCTGACAAAGATGCCGTGAATACTGTAGCACCGGCTTTTTCCAGTGCTTTTGGAATACCAAAGAAATAAGGATAGATCCCGGCGATCTTATCAAAACCATTGAAACCATGAACCAGAATAATTGGATACTTTAATGCAGTGAATGTAGACATGATAAATACCTCTCAAGATTGTTTGACCCTGTGGTCGAAACGAACAGTAAAGTATTGTGACAATCTCGACATGCCATTGTTGTTGTGTGGTAATCAACACAAAAGTGTGAAAAAAGTGGGGGAATAACGGGGAGGTAAAAGAAGAACCCCCTAAAAGCATTTTTCTTTTAGGGGGAATCTTATTAATTCTTGGGTTTTTTGTGGAATTAGAAGTCGACGTCGCGGTTACAGTCTTTCGAGTAGATATAGCTGAACTCTTCCTGGCCCACTGCATAACCGGCTTGCGGAACATAGGCAGCCATAAAGATGTAATCCCCTTTCTTGACCGGGATCCACTCGTTATCCAGATTATAAACTCCGGCACCACTAAGAATATATGCGCCATGTTCCTGCACGTGGGTCTCGATATAGCCATGGCTGGCACCCGGCTTGAAGGAGAGGATATGAATGTTCATATCGAACCCCAGATCCTTCGGCAGCAGATCTTGCAGGATCACATCGCTCATGCCTTCATAGTGAATTCTCTCCAGCTTGTTGACGTTGTTGCTCACGACATGGGCTTCATAGCCCTTGATGCGGTTATAGACTCGCTTGTAGAGGAACAGCTGGCTTGGCTTGCCGCCGTTGGTGTTCTCCAGGCGCAGCATCACGCCGGCAGGGCAATACAGATAGCCGCCAGTGGTGAGCGGATAATCGGTGCTGTCGGCTGAAGCGGTGATGTTACCTTCGATAACGTAGACCAGGGTTTCGATATTCTCGCCGCCAAACCCTTGCTGGTTACGGCCACCATCATGCAGTGTCACCAGATAATCGACAAAAGTGGCGCCCAGTTTCGGGGTGGCAAGAATGGTGACGTCGCAATTCTCGAAGCCAGGAATGATGTTGCGCACCAGGCCATCGGGTGGGATCACGGCATAGTTGTCGCGTTTGATAATGGAGCGCGAAGCCAAGATATCTTTTGGATAGCCAATCTGATTATTGATATAACCCACGGTAATTCTCCTGATTAGTCAGGGCCGTAGCCCTACAACAAAAATTATGCCTGTGCCGCCGTTTGGCGATTGTTTTTCTGCTTCATCAATACGTTGACGGTAAAGAAGATCATGGTGCCGATCAGCAAGATGGCGGCCGAGATATAGAACCCCATCACCTTGGAGCCGGTGCTGTCGGAGATCACCCCGGTGAGGAATGGAGCAATCACCGAAGAAGACATGCCGAAGAAGTTAAACACGCCAAAGCTGGTGCCGTAGCCCTTCTTCGGAGCGTTATCCGCGACGAAGGAGATCATGATCGGATCCACCGCCAGCTTACCGAGCAGGCCGTAAAGGATCAGGCTGACCAGCAGAGTAGTGGAGTCTGGTGAGATCACGGTGCAGACCAGCGTCACTGCGGCACAGATTTGCAAGAAGATGATCAACTGCACTTTCTTGGCGCGGAAACGGTCAGACATGCGGCTGAAGAACAGCGCCCCGGGTACGGAGGCAAAGGCAACCAGCGCGGCAGAGAAGCCGATGGCCACGCCTTCGAACCCACGTTCCTGTTGCAGGAAGGAAGGCAGCCAGGTCACGATCATGTAGTAGCCATAGCAGGTGGCGAAATACATCACGTAGGCGGAAATCATCCGCAGGCTGAACAACCCACTGGCTTGCTCAGTCTCTTCTACCGGCGTGGCCGCAGCGGCTGCCGGGCTGGCGGCCAGTGAGGCGGTGTAGGAGCCCCCTTTGATCACCAGGAAGAACACCAACGTCATGACCACCAGCAGGCCGGTGATGATAAACAGCATGATTTGCCAGTCCATCCCCATGCTTTTCACCAGCAGGCTGGAAGCGATCAGGCCAATGGCCATCCCCAGCGCGGAGCCGCTGTTGATAATGGCGGTGGCCAAACCGCGGCGTTCCAACGGAATATTTTCTGATGAAAGCGAGTAAGCCGAGCCGTAGTAGGAGCCACAGCCCATCCCGGCCAGCAGGCTACCGGCGTAGATCATGGTCAGGCTGGTGGCGTTGCCGATCAGCAAGGTGGCGATGATGAACAGGCAAAAGCCAGGGATCAGCACCACCTTCTTACCAAACTTATCTACCAGGATCCCGGCCGGGATCTGCATTCCGGTATAGGCAAAGAAGTAGAAGCTGGCGATCAGGCCCATCTCGGCGTTGGAATGCGCGCCGATGGTTGCCTGGATCTCAGGGAAGATCGGTGTCAGCACCGTGCGGTAAATCCAGATCACCGCCCAGCCCAGACACAGGACCACCACGATTTTTTTCCAGTACAGCGGATCAAACCCGGTGTTGGAAGAGGTTTTACTGTTGCTCATAGGCGTGCTCCCTGCTCGGTATAGGCCAGTTGATATAAGGTATGCGCCAGAATCTTCACCCCTTCGGCCAGATCGGACAGCTCGGTTTTCTCCGCCGGGTTATGGCTGATACCGGCAATGCTTGGCACAAACATCATCACCGTAGGGACGTGCGGGGCAAAAATCTGTGAGTCATGCCCAGCTCCGCTGTGGATCATGCGGTAGTTCAATTTGTGGCTTTCACACAGGTGGCTGACGCAGGCCAGCAGCTGTTTGTCCATTGGGATCGGCGTTTCATCCATCCACCGATCGATCTCGACCTCAATGCCCATTTCTGCACAGATGCGCTGAATATCGGCTTCGATCTCTTGGGTAAAACGCAGCAGCGCCGCTTTGTCGGTATGGCGGCAGTCCAGGGTGAAATGGGTAAAACCAGGCACGACGTTGACGGTGTTAGGCTTGGGTTCGACCTTGCCAAAGGTCAGCACCAGCGGGTCGCCTTCTGCTTGGGCCTTGGCGATGGATTCGCAGCAGATCCGGCTGAAGGCATAAACGGTGTCTTTACGGTAACCCATTGGCGTAGTGCCTGCGTGGTTGGCCTCACCCTTGAGTTTGATATCGTAGCGGCGCTGGCCGACGATGCTGGTGACCACGCCAATGGTTTTTTCTTCGGTCTCCAGCACCTTGCCCTGCTCAATATGCAGTTCAACGAAGGCGGCGATATCTTTGCGCAGCGGCTGATCCTGCGGACGGAAGTCAAAGCCTGCGCTATGCATGGCATCAACGAAATTCACGCCTTTGGCATCACTGATGTTTTTGACTTCTTCCGGGCGAGCAGAGCCGATGATGTTTTTACTGCCCCAGAAAACGTAAGGAAAACGGCTGCCTTCCTCCTCGGCCAGCGAGATGACTTCCAGCGTGCGCAACGGTGCGCCGTAGGTTTCTTTCAGATGTTTGATCGCCAGATAGGCGGCTTCGATGCCAAACTGCCCGTCGAGGTTGCCGCCGCTGACGACGGTATCAATATGCGAGCCGGAGAGGATCACCTGATCGGGATATTTGCTGCCCTGTAGGCGGCCGGATAAATTGCCGACGGCATCAAAAGAGGTCGTCAGACCGGCGGTTTCAAAAGCCTGCTTCAGCGTCCGTTGGGCTTCCACCCACTCAGGGGTATACAGCAAGCGCGTCATGCCGCCGCTGGGATCTGCCCCGATCTTGGATAACCAGCCAGAAGTTTCACTAATTTCTTGTTGGAAATTCTTCATATTTATCTGCCTGCTTGTAACGTCCCTGAGACATGCGCCAACTCAGCTTTGTCGGGAGGGTTGATAAGGAAAATGGCGGCGAAAATAGCTTTTCTCCGCCTGATTTAATTAATCTGACGATTAACTGGCAAACGGATCTTTATGGTCGTAGGAACGCTGGTAAATATCGTCAGAAATCAGGTATTGATAAATGTCGTCAACAATATCGATGCCGTTCTTTTCATTTTCTATTTCACGCATATGGCTACCTTGGCCAGGGTAGAGCACTTGTTTCACGCCAGGTGCCGGTTTGATTTCGTTCAGTTCTCTCATGACCTGGCTGATATGTTTGCGGAAGGTCGCTTCGTGGGTGAAATAGCTTGGGTTGAGCACGATATGCAGCTGGCCCAATTCCCGGCCTGCGCTTAAATCGTGATACATCGAGCTGACGTGTTTGCCGAACGGCAGGCCAAGCAACACGCCGGATAGAATATCGACCATCATCATCAGGCCGTAACCTTTTGGCCCGGCGATAGGCAACAGCCCGCTGACGGCGAAAGGATCGGTGGTGTTATTGCCTTCGCTGTCTACCGCCCAGGTATCCGGGATGGGCACGTTGCGTGAGCGAGCATCCAGCACCTTGCCCCAGGCTTGAACCGTGGTGGCCATATCGAAGGTCATGATGTCGTCGCCTTCAGCCGGTGCCGAGAAAGCGATGGGGTTGGTGCCGTAATAGACCTCTGCGCCGCCATAAGGGACGACCATCGGGTCTGACTGACACACTGAGATGCCAATCATGCCGGCATGGGCGGCCTGCTGTACAAAGTAAGACAGCGCGCCGCTGTGGCCGATGCGGCGAACGCCAACCACCGCCACGCCGTTCTCTTTCGCCATTTCGATGGCGTGATCCATACTCAGCTTGGCGGCGACGTGCCCAGCACCGTTATCGCCATCAAAAACTGCGCTGCAAGGGCCGGTTTTTTCAAAGGTAAAATGCGGGTTGTTATTGGTGCCGCCTTTGCTGATGCGTTCAGAATAATATTCCACTCTCACCGCGCCATGGGAATGGATCCCACGTGCATCCGCATGGACCAAAACGTCCGCGACAATCCCGGCGTGTTCCTGGCTTAGACCTGCAGAATGAATTTTATTTTTAATCAGTTGATGCAGTTGCTGTTTAGAGACTTTCATTGACAGTCCTTCCTTTGATATACCCTATGGATTTCAAGCTGCAGCTAGGCGGCAAGCTATCTCATCCCCAGGAGCTTACTTTAGTAAGTGACTGGGGTGAGATAGTGCAGATAACAACGCTGCAGCTTGAAAGACGACGGGTATACGGTTTATTTAAACTATCTCTAACGCCTACTGTATAAACCTGGGGCTGTAATAATGTGATCCAGACGGCTATTGTTTTATTGGCTTAAATTTTCATTGAATGGCATTACCATTGTTAGATTATTTTTAACAAAGCGTGGTGGTTCTGACGATTGAATTCAATTAATCCCCGCTGGACTTGATGATTTTTTCTAACAATGGGCAAAGTGTGATGAGACTCACCATCGTCAACGGGTTTTATTTGTAGCTTGGCCGATAAGAATATGGGGTCTGAAATAAATAGGTTACTAAAAATATCTGAGAACGCCCATTGCGAAGTTCACATGCTGTTTTAAGGATATCACTATGATCCATGCTTTTATAAAAAAAGGGAGCTTTCAGGATTCCGTCAGCCTGATGCTAATTTCCCGTAAGCTCAGTGAATCACCCGACGTTGAAGAAATATCGGTCATGATGGGGACGCCGGCCAATAAATCATTACTTGAAGCGACCGGCTTCTGGCACTCGCAATTCAGTGAAGCGACCCCCAATGATATTTGCGTGGCGATCAAGGCGGAATCTGCCGATGGCAGCATCACCGCACAAATCGGCGAAGCGTTAGACCTGGCGTTGAAAGCCATTGCTCAGGGGCAGCAGGGCGGTAAACGCCTGCTTAAGGCACGTAGTTGGCGCATGGCGCGGCAGAAGCTGCCGGATGCCAATATGGTGCTGATCTCCATTGCTGGGGAATATGCCGCTGAGCTGGCCGATCAGGCGCTGGACGACGGCTGCAACGTGATGATGTTTTCCGACAACGTCAGCGTCGAGCAGGAAGTGGCGCTAAAAACCAAGGCGCGCGATAAGGGTCTGATCGTGATGGGGCCAGACTGTGGTACGGCCAATATTGCCGGGGCACCGCTGGCCTTTGCCAACGTCGCACCCAAAGGCATGATCGGCATCATTGGCGCTTCGGGAACGGGTATCCAGGAGCTGACCTCGCAAATTACCCTGGCCGGGCAAGGCATCTCTCACGCCATTGGCTTGGGCGGGCGTGATTTAACCGCCGAAATCGGTGGCATCAGCGCTATCAGCGCACTGCGTATGTTGGCGGCCGATCCGCAAAGCCAGGTGCTGGCGTTTGTCTCCAAGCCTCCGGCAGAAGCGGTACGTCAACGGGTTATCAATGAGATGAAGACCCTTGGCAAACCGGTGGTTGCGCTGTTCCTGGGGGCCAAAGCGCCTGCTGAACAAGAGGGTAATATCACCTTCGCCGCGACATTGGATGAAGCTGCCCGCCTGGCTGCGATGTTGGCAAACGTGCAGCAAATGGCCGCACAG
Source organism: Serratia sp. (in: enterobacteria) (assembly GCF_046715635.1). GTDB lineage: Bacteria > Pseudomonadota > Gammaproteobacteria > Enterobacterales > Enterobacteriaceae > Chania. Next base: position 1,787 of record NZ_JBKJYW010000110.1, on the reverse strand, counting down.
CAACCTGCGGTATGCGGTGGCAAAATCTCCGGTCTGTACGCCGGTGGCACGCTGGCGGCGGAATGCGCCATGTTGCTGGCCGATCGGCTGGGCGTGGAGGCCGACAGCAAGCATCAACACGGTTCAATGCTCAACGCCGACGGGCACCGCATTATCGATATGGGCGACGATTTCTACACCCAGGGCAAACCGCACCCAATGATCGACCCCTCCACCCGCAATCAGGAAATTGCCCGCCTTGCTCAGCAGCCGCAGATTGGCGTGCTGCTGCTGGATGTGGTGATTGGCTATGGCGCGCAGGAAGATCCCGCAGATTCCTTGGCTACCGAAGTCAAACGCGTACGCGAAAAGCGTGGTGCGGCCCATCCACTGGCAGTTATCGCCACGGTGACCGGCACCGAACAAGATCCCCAGCAGCGTTCCAAACAGATTGCCACGCTCAATGAGGCAGGCATTGCCGTGATGAATTCGCTGCCTGAGGCGGTAGCGCTGGCGTGCCAGTTAATCGCTCCTCCAGCGCTGGGCACCGCCGAACCGGCACCCGCCATGCTGGCCGGTGTTTCCGTGATCAATGCAGGCTTGCGTAGCTTTGCCGACGATCTGCAAACCAACGAAATTTCAGTGGTGCATTACCAATGGGCCCCGGTGGCCGGTGGTAATCAACGATTGGCTAACATACTGAAAAATTTAAAGTAAGGGATTGATATGACCGCAACAATTGAACAAGCAAACGCCGCCGTTATCGCCAGGATCCGTGAAGCTCGCCCTCATTGGCAGGATGTTGATTTAGCTAAAAACCTGATCCCGCAGTTGGCACAGGGGAGAAAACTGTTGCATGCCGGGCCACCGGTCACCTGGTCGGAAATGAGCGGCCCGGTGCGCGGTGCCTGCATTGGCGCTTGCCTGTTTGAGCAGTGGGCCGAAAGTGAGCAGCAGGCGCTGGCGCTGCTGGAAAACGGCGAGATTGAGTTCATCCCCTGCCATAACGTTAGTGCCGTTGGCCCGATGGGCGGCATCACCTCGGCGCACATGCCGCTGGTGGTGGTGAAAAACACCGTTCATGGCAACCATGCCTACTGCAACCTGAACGAAGGGATCGGTAAGGTGATGCGCTTTGGTGCTTATGGGCCAGACGTGCAGGCGCGCCTGCGCTGGATGCGCGACTCACTGGCACCGGTATTAAAAGAGGTGCTGGCCACCTTCGAAGAGGGGATTGACCTCACCGCCGTCATGGCTCAGGCCATCACCATGGGGGATGAATTCCACCAGCGCAATATCGCGGCGTCGGCGCTGCTGATGCGCCTGCTGGCCCCTAAAATCAGCCTGCTTGAGCGGGACAACGTTGAACTGGCTAAGGTCATGCAATTCCTCAGCATCACCGATCAGTTCTTCCTCAACCTGGCGATGGCCTATTGCAAGGCGGCCATGGATGCCGGGGCAGAGATTAAGCAAGGCACCATCGTGACGGTGATGACCCGTAACGGCAAAAACTTTGGCGTCAAGATCAGTGGCATGGGTGACCAATGGTTTACCGCGCCGGTCAATACGCCGGAAGGCCTGTTCTTCTCCGGCTATAGCCAGGCCGACGCCAACCCGGACATTGGCGATAGCGCCATTACCGAAACCTTCGGCATTGGCGGTGCGGCTATGGTCGCCGCGCCTGGTGTGACCCGCTTTGTCGGTGCCGCCGGGGGGATGAGTGCCGCGACCGATATCTCCGAAGAGATGGCCGAGATTTACCTGGAACGCAACATGATGCTGCAAATCCCAACCTGGGACTTCCAGGG
>NZ_JBKJYW010000109.1:0-9629 GCF_046715635.1 Serratia sp. (in: enterobacteria) | reverse complement strand
GTGTTACGTTTTTCATATTTATTCCTAGTGACCTTACGTCATTAAATGATTCGGTTACCCACCCAAGGTGGATATGTTTAGGTGATACATAACTCTATATCGGTGATAACACAGCGCTGAAAACACGGGGTAATAACAGACGTCGTCAAATTAAGTGCTGATGAAATACATTCACCCTTGATAAATTAACGACCGTCCCGTGTTGAAAGCCTTTTCAACGTGCCTTTGCCCCTTAAACCAGTCACGGATCAGTTAACCTGTGTTTCGTCCTGCCTTGCTGTTGGGATAAATACTATTGCATAACCAAGAATATTCTCAGTGAAGTAGTGTAAAACGCAATAAAAATCATTAATTATTTTATTTATCAATAAGTTATATGTAGATCTTATATAAAAAATCGAATTTATTTATTACTCTAATATTGCTAACGAGAGCATATAAGAAACCCATGCAATCAATTGATATATAAACAAATTCACAACCAGTGGCGTTGAATTTTGATACCTGGATAGTTTCGCTTACCAGGATGGTACTTCGTTGCTCAGTAGTAGTTTATCGTAAACGTGACTTTGCCGTTCGCCTTGCCTGGCGAAGTCCCAGAAGCGGTTTGAATATAACGGGCAGCTAATGCAACACGAATTGTCGGGCTACCGTCTTTCGGTAGCGTTACTGACTGTTCTGCCGCAAAGTTAAACAGCGGGGGCATTTGGCTACTATTTCCCCAGCCGAGCTGAATCCCCACCCCCGATGCGGCACCGGTTATCGTAGAGTCAATAGCCATAATCCCATTGGCAGCATCGATCACCGAAGTTGTCGGGGTCAATCGCACGCCAATACTATTATTGGTTGAGTTGGCGACCTGCCCAGAGCCGATAGTATAATCAAACGCTAATGTACTGTTGGCGGCATTATAATAACCATAGAAGGTTGGGCAGTTGGTCAAGGTGATCGAAGCATCAACCCACGGAGTGGTTGCCCCTTGCCCGGTAAAGTATTGCCGCGTGTCGTAACTCCCCAGATTAACATCCACATCTGGCGTAGTGCAGGTCTGGGCTGGTACCGTTAGTTGCCCCTGAAACTTGATAATGTACGCTTTAATGGGAAGCCCGGTTGTCGCCGGATAATTTAGCGGATTGACGATTGACAGTGCAGCAGTCGGCAGTGTCGTCGCATTGAGGGTGTAATTGCCCGGCGTAATAGCAGCGATCTTAATCAACGTTACATAGATCGTTCTGTTAGTCAGATAAGGTTTATAGGATCCCCCCGCCACCTGACTGTTCACATCCGCCGGAAACTGATAGTTAGGTTTGCCTAATACGGCCGCATCGCCATTATTATTACGGGAGATGGCAATTCCTACCCCTGGGATACTGGTCTGATAGACAGCACCACCGAAAGGACTCCCTGTCCAGTTAGCGAGGGGAAGAGGCGCCTGCTCAACAGTCCAGGCAATGTTAAGCCACATTGAGATATCCGTCGGTGAGTCACAGGACATCACCGAAAGACCGGTAGCTCCTCTCTCCCATCGGCCTTGATAAATCACCGTTCCGATTGGAAGATCACTCCCCGCCGAGATCGCAGAAGGAGACAGAGGCACTTTATCGGTACGTGGGGAGCCATTCGCCGGTGAATAGACTACCGCAGCCCAGGCACTATGGCTGGCGGACATGAGCAAAAGCAGCCCGGTCGTAGCCTATATAATCCTCTTCATTTTTACCTCTGGCACTAATGATGCAACACGTTTGCCATTTCCGATGTCAGCAACCCGATACTAAGCCAGTTTTAGGCCAACGTATTCGCTGCGCGTCGGTTTTTTCAAGCTAACATTCGCGAGGCCCGGCACGTTGACTACACAGGCGTAACCGGGCAACGAAGAGAAAGCCTCTTTAATGCGACAGAACCGGCAAAAGTGCCAATCTGGCGAGCCATATTGTGGGAAAAAAGTTTCGTGTAAAACTCCTGAATCAACGGGAGACAAATGGAAGTGACGCCTCTTCAGCAACTGGCTATTGATACTGATTAGAATAGACTAGATTGCTGATCTCGGTGCCGGCAGTAGTGGTTCCTTCAGCATAATAACGCACGGCAGAAGGTCGAGTAGCTCGCCCCCTTCATAGTCGTTGTCTACGGAAGTGATCAAACGTTATTTCCAGTTGTTAGCGCACATCGTTTTGTAAGCTGCCTGTACGGCAGTGAACATGGCTTTTCACAAGGGACGAACGTTGATTCATTTCTAAGCTGCCTGTACGGCAGTGAACCAACCAGTTGGCTAAAACGTGGGGGGCTGACATTTCTAAGCTGCCTGTACGGCAGTGAACGACTACCACATAATGCTTATTGGTCGGGCGATTTCTAAGCTGCCTGTACGGCAGTGAACTTTCTTGGCGCTGGATATATCGCACGCCTAACTTTCTAAGCTGCCTGTACGGCAGTGAACTGGACCGGATCATCATGACCGACGATATACCATTTCTAAGCTGCCTGTACGGCAGTGAACATGGTGTGAGGCCCGAAGGTCCCCCACTTTGGTTTCTAAGCTGCCTGTACGGCAGTGAACCAGGTATTACAACGCTAGCGAATGCTTTTAATTTTCTAAGCTGCCTGTACGGCAGTGAACACCAAAGTTGAAAAACAGGTTCCAACTGTATCTTTCTAAGCTGCCTGTACGGCAGTGAACATACCTTGCGCCATCGCTTCTTTGCCTATGCCTTTCTAAGCTGCCTGTACGGCAGTGAACTAGTAGGGGCAATTCTGTTTAGGGCATTGGCTTTTCTAAGCTGCCTGTACGGCAGTGAACTCAGCTATAGCCTGCCGGTGGTGGGCTATGTCTTTCTAAGCTGCCTGTACGGCAGTGAACATATCCTTTAGCTCATTGACTACCGGTTGCCATTTCTAAGCTGCCTGTACGGCAGTGAACGCCGGATACCAGGAGCGGGTTAAGGCTCTCAATTTCTAAGCTGCCTGTACGGCAGTGAACAAGGGATCAACAAAGTTGCTGGAGCTGAGTAATTTCTAAGCTGCCTGTACGGCAGTGAACAAACCCGATTGCTCCTCTTTGCCGTGATTTTTTTTCTAAGCTGCCTGTACGGCAGTGAACCTTGCCGTTGTAGCGAAGTAGATCGCACAGATTTTCTAAGCTGCCTGTACGGCAGTGAACTGTTGTATCTTATCGCTAATAGTCTGTTAATTAAACAATAACCGTTAGATTTGCCATAAAACCCTTTTTTAGCGCCCTCAATATCTCATCTATAAAATCAATAAGTTATAAATAGCTAAAAAATTAGGGTCCGGTAGAACACTATGGATACCTGAAGCAGATCAGATTGATGACAAAGTGGCAATGTTAGTGAATTTATAGGAATCGAACTGCCTACCCTTGCCAACCCATTGATTATTTAGACGGGCGCAGCATGCAGCGCCCCTACGCTGTAAGCCCTGTGAGGGATTTTAGGCAGTTGCATGGCGGGTCGACTAAGGATGAAAGCAGATCATTTTACATATAGGCACGTCATTCTAACTGTATGCGATACAAGCCCTTTTACACCTTTGATAAACGACATAAATCATAGCTCTTGAGGTAGGGGGAAAATCAAGCATTAGCTTGAGGGTCGTAACTGCTCGCTAGATGTGCCCGTGCCGATCTTGGTTTCCTCTGAGAACGTCAATAGCTGTCTGAAACGACTGTTTTTTATCAATCAAGTGCTGCTTTTTTTGCTTGTAACGGATGTAATCACAGAGCGTTCTTGTGTTTATTGGTCTACCTTGTTTTGCGACGGCAATAACAGCATCACCAAGTATGCTTCTGACAGCGGGGATCTGTGCGGGGAACCACGTAAGAGTATTTTCTGATTTCATGATAAAAATCTCCGGGTCGGGTATTTTACCACAAAGCAGGCTCCAGAAACTGAGTTAATCGACTTGGCTGATGAATGGTATAGGTGATGTTCAGGGATGGGAAAGCTGACCGGGATTACTCCCGGCCTTGTTGTCACTCCTTGGGCACTTTGATAGGCGACGATATCGACAGCCCGCATCTGATTCACTATACGCGCACAATACGGCAATGGCCCGCCGCGGTGGAATGGTCACGGCCAATACAATCAGCAGCAGCTCATGCATCATCTCCGCAATTCGCTATCACTAAAGTCGAGATATCTCCTACCATGTTAGTTAAAGAGACTCCGTTGATTTGACGGTAACCCAAGCAGTTTGGTCTATTGCCCTTTGCTCTGTAGCCCGAATATGCGCGCGGCGTTAACGGATCGCCTGATGACACTGGCAACCACCAATTTGCTGGCAGGGCTGGCATCACCCCCCCTACTACCGCCAGCCTGACCGCAGTAGAAAAGTTTTTCTAAACTGCCTGTACGGCAGTGAACCATCAGAGGCTCTCAAAAGCTTGATTGATGCCTTTCTAAGCTGCCTATACGGCAGTGAACTTTTCCGGCTCATTCTGCAGGCTCCGCAACGTTTTCTAAGCTGCCTGTACGGCAGTGAACAGAAAGCGTAGTTGTAGGCGGCGTGCGCTATTTTTCTAAGCTGCCTGTACGGCAGTGAACGTTGTATCTTATTGCTAATAGCCTGTTAATTAAACAATAACCGTTAGATTTGCCATAAAACCCTTTTTTAGCGCCCTCAATATCTCATTTATAAAATCAATAAGTTATAAATAGTTAAAAAATTAGGGTCCGGTAGAACACTATGGATACCTGGAGCAGATCAGATTGATGACAAAGTGGCAATGTTAGTGAATTTGTCGGAATCGAACTGCCGACCCTTGCCAACCCATGATTAGACGGGCGCATGCGCGCCCCTACGCAGTGAAACCTGCGAGGGATTGTCAGCAGATACAGTTTGTCGGGATGATGACTGGTCGACCAAGGATTAATTCAGCTCATTTTACATACAGTTTTGCAGAAGAATTTTTTGGAGGAAAAACAAACGGGAGCCATCAGGCTCCCGATATTCAATAGTGAATTATTAACTTATTGGAAATTCAACATAAAACCAGCCGTAGCCTGATAATCACCCGCTTGAATATTTCCCGGCACACCATCTCCCTGAAGGTAAACTGTAAAAGGGAGGGTGTTATTACCATTCTGGAGCGAAAAGTTTTTGCTGGGTTTTCCCAATTCAAGCACATTTCCTGAACCATCGGTCAATGCAACACTGGCACCGCTAGCCGTACCTGTAATGCCAAGACGACCATCCTTCCCTTCCACGCCAACAAAAGTAACTGTTACACTATTACCTCCAGAAACTTCACAATTTTCCAATTGGATATTAAAATGTTGCGGAGCCGACTTACCAGAGCCATTGTTTTCAAGCAGTGCGGCATCGGCCACCTGCCCTAACGCAACTGTCTGGTCAATGGACTCAGGTGCTATAGCGCAGGATGTTTGCGTCTTAATAATGCTACCTGACACGGTCATTCTTCCACTACCTTCAGCCATCGCCGCCGAGCTAAAAGCGAAGGTTATTAAAAATAGTACAGCGAACAAGTTTTTAACTTTCATAATAAAATCCTTTATTAAAAAACAGTTGCACCGAATGTGCATGTCAATAATCGCATTTCATCAGAAAATTAAAATTCATTTACGTTGTGTCACCGATAGGCAAAAATTAATTTAATTCAGCCTAACCATGTTCGCTTTTTAGCCAGTTTTATACGACCTAAAACGTGGGGGACCAACATTTTTTGAGGCCAGTAGCGGCTACTGGTGCACCCACACATTGAACGCAACCAACAAAATAAAAAACCAGCTTCAATGCTGGTTGAGGTATATTGATAATAGGGAAGAACGTTTAGAGACACCCTTTTATGGCGGAAATTAACGTTTTCTTACTGCCCCAAATTCTATCCCCGTTATGGTAAAAAATGACTTTGCTTTTGTCGTCGGCTAAAGGCAAGACATCAGCTATTTCTAAATAATTAACAGTATAATCTCCAGTTTTTCGCTGACTGATACCGCCTTCGGTAATTCCCAAGTGAATATCACTGTTTTGCCAAGCATTTTTTATGCATGATGCCGTAATTTCCGTATTCATAGATGACGTGTATTCACTATCAATCCCGTTATACGCCCTTCCAGACTCAACATTGGCAATGAAACAACCAGATAGAGCATCACAAAAGGAAGTGAGAAAAACAGTAATCTGAACTAGCTAGTCAGCTCCGTGATGAATATAACAATCCACCGAGTAACATTTTTTGCCTCAACTGGTCGGTGATTTCAGTCTGAACAATCCCCCATACCTACCGCGCTGCGTTGGCGGTATTTGCTGTACTGACGCCAGCGTTGTTACCTTCTTGCGTAGTGGTTACTAGGAATTTGTTAATGATCTCGACAATCATTTTCAAGATTGAGGCGATAATTTCCTTGAGTGAGGTCTTACCGGTGGGTAGTTGGGGATGAAAATAGCTCACTTTTCATACCGTTTTACAGAGGGGTTATTGAGGATGAAAAACAGACGGGAGCCATAAGCTCCCGTTATCATTCAACGCTAAATCACACTTACATGTGTTTAACGATAGCGTCGCCAAATTCGCTACATTTCAGCAGCTTAGCGCCTTCTAGCTGACGTTCGAAATCGTAGGTCACGGTTTTAGCAGCGATAGCGCCTTCCATGCCTTTAACGATTAAGTCAGCAGCTTCGAACCAGCCCATATGACGCAGCATCATCTCAGCGGACAGGATGATGGAACCTGGGTTCACTTTGTCCTGGCCAGCATACTTAGGCGCAGTGCCGTGGGTAGCTTCAAACAGCGCACAGTCGGAACCGATGTTGGCACCAGGGGCGATACCGATACCACCAACCTGAGCGGCCAGGGCGTCGGAGATGTAGTCACCGTTCAGGTTCATACAGGCGATCACGTCGTATTCAGCCGGGCGCAGCAGGATTTGCTGCAGGAAGGCGTCGGCGATCACGTCTTTAACCACGATCTCTTTACCGGTGTTCGGGTTCTTGATTTTCAGCCATGGGCCGCCGTCGATCAGTTCACCACCGAACTCTTCACGTGCCAGTTCGTAGCCCCAATCCTTGAAGGCACCTTCGGTGAACTTCATGATGTTGCCTTTGTGAACCAGCGTCACTGAATCACGATCGTTGTCGATAGCATATTCGATGGCCGCACGAACCAGGCGCTTGGTGCCTTCTTCGGAACAAGGCTTAATGCCAATACCGCACTGCTCTGGGAAACGGATCTTCTTCACGCCCATTTCGTCACGCAGGAATTTGATCACTTTGTCGGCTTCTGCAGAACCCGCTTTCCATTCGATACCGGCGTAGATGTCTTCGGCGTTTTCACGGAAGATCACCATATCGGTCAGCTCTGGCTGCTTAACCGGGCTTGGTGTGCCCTGATAATAACGCACCGGGCGCAGACATACGTACAGATCGAGCTGCTGGCGCAGAGCCACGTTCAGAGAACGAATACCGCCACCCACTGGCGTAGTCAGTGGGCCTTTGATCGCTACGCGGTAGTCACGAATAAGTTCCAGTGTTTCTTCCGGCAGCCACACGTCTTTCCCGTAAACGTGGGTGGATTTTTCACCGGTATAGATTTCCATCCAGGAGATTTTGCGTTCGCCGTGGTAGGCCTTTTTAACCGCTGCATCCACCACGTGGATCATGGCAGGGGTAACGTCAACGCCAATACCGTCACCTTCGATGAACGGGATGATAGGGTTATGCGGAACAACCAGTTTACCCTGGGCATCAACCGTAATCTTTTTACCTTCTGCCGGAACAACTACTTTGCTTTCCATCAACCTCTCCTTTCTGTCTTCAAGCGCAATTTTGTTAATGCTTTGTAAGATGCGTGTCAATACTACTTGAATATTCAGCTCGCGCCAATCCGAAACGGATTAGGCTATAATGCGCTTATCATTCGAAATCTCAAAGACCATGACTAAATTCTCTGTTAAAAATCACCAAGTTAAACGATTCAGCCGCAGTAAACCCGCAGCACGCCAGAAATCACAGGCGCCGCGGCGAGTGGTTGTCTTCAACAAACCCTTTGATGTGTTACCGCAGTTTACCGACGAAGCCGGCCGCACCACCCTGAAAAAATTCATCCCTTTTAGCGATGTTTATGCTGCCGGGCGGCTCGATCGTGACAGCGAAGGATTACTGGTGCTGACCAACGATGGCAAGCTACAAGCGCAGCTAACCCAACCCGGCAAACGCACCGGAAAGATTTATTTTGTGCAGGTGGAAGGCGAGCCGCAGGAGAGCGATCTAGCTGCATTGCGCCTTGGTGTGACGCTGACCGATGGGCCAACCCTGCCCGCCGGAGCGGAACGGGTCGAAGAGCCAGAATGGCTATGGCCGCGCAATCCACCGATCCGGGAACGCAAGACCATCCCCACCAGTTGGCTGAAGATCACGCTCTACGAGGGCCGAAACCGCCAGGTGCGTCGCATGACGGCACATATCGGCTTCCCTACCCTGCGCCTGATTCGTTACAGTATGGGCAATCTTTCCCTGGGGAGCTTGCAGCCTGGAGAATGGCAGACCGTGGATTGAGACTGATGACAAAGTGACAATGTTGCTGAATTCATAGGTGTCAAACATGTTAGACCCTAACAGCTAGATGGGCGCAGCATGCAGAGCCCCTACAATCAGCTTTGTTCACTCGTTATAACTTAAGGAACCGCCATGTTTAAGCCGCACGTCACCGTCGCCTGCGTGGTTCATGCCGCCGGTAAATTTTTGGTAGTCGAAGAAACCATCAACGGTAAAGCCCTGTGGAATCAACCGGCCGGCCATCTCGAAGCGGATGAAACGCTGGTCCAGGCCGCCGAGCGCGAGCTGTGGGAAGAAACCGGCATCCGCGCCACGCCGCAGTCTTTTCTGCGGATGCATCAGTGGATTGCGCCTGACCGCACGCCGTTTCTGCGCTTCTGCTTTGTGATTGAGCTGGAACAACCGCTGCCTACCGAGCCGCAGGACGATGATATCGATCGCTGCCTGTGGTTGACCGCCGAGCAGATCCTGGAGGCTGAAAACCTGCGTTCACCACTGGTGGCCGAGACTATCCATTGTTATCAGCAGCAGGAACGCTACCCGTTGTCGCTGGTTGCCAGCTTTAACTGGCCATTTTGACGGCAAATAAGGGCCGTGCGCGCAGGCGGCCAACGTGGTAAAATCCTGCGCTTGTTTTTTATCGCACAGTACGTGTTCAAGTTCGTGAGATCCTCATGTCAGACAACAGCCAGAAAAAAGTGATCGTCGGAATGTCCGGCGGCGTCGACTCTTCCGTTACTGCCTATCTGTTACAACAACAGGGCTATCAGGTCGCTGGGTTGTTCATGAAGAACTGGGAAGAAGACGACGACGAGGAATACTGCTCGGCCGCCACCGATTTGGCCGATGCGCAAGCCGTTTGCGACAAGCTGGGCATCGAGCTGCATACGGTGAACTTCGCGGCAGAATACTGGGACAACGTGTTCGAGCTATTCCTTGAGGAGTACAAGGCGGGCCGTACCCCTAACCCGGATATCCTGTGCAATAAAGAAATCAAATTCAAAGCGTTCCTGGAGTTTGCGGCTGAAGATCTGGGGGCGGATTTTATCGCTACCGGTCACTATGTCCGCCGCCAGGACGTGGACGGCAAAAGCCGCCTG
>NZ_JBKJYW010000108.1:0-2791 GCF_046715635.1 Serratia sp. (in: enterobacteria) | reverse complement strand
CATAGCGGACACATCGAGACCGACTATTCGCTGGCGGTTGGAGCAACTTCAGTGCAACCCACGCCGCAAAATCGTCGCGTTGTCGGTCGCTACGGTGATGGGCGTGCGCAGATCGAGCTCGATTCCTTTGAAGGGTCGGTGGCCCTTAACAAGGCTGCATCCGGCGCAAGCCAAAACTGTCCGAAGTGAGGTGAAGTGATGAGAAAATTTACGAGTCTTCTGGTGGGCCTAATTCTTATGAACATAACATCCAACATTTTTCAGACCAACGCATACGGCACGCAATCGGCCGGCGAATTCGATGAGCGCGAAGAGATAAATCGTTCCTTTACGCTTTCACGGGGCGCGCGCGTCGAGGTGTCCAGCATCAGCGGCTCAGTTGAGATAAGAACTTCCGAAGGCAACAGGGCGGAGGTTCACATCGTTCGCATGGCGCGCAACCGCGAGGACTTCTTGCTGAGAAAATTTACTATCCAACACACGCCTAACAGTCTGATCGTGCGGGCTGAGGATGAACGTCAGAACCGCGCAAACCGTCAGGTGCAGATCCGGGAGCGCGTGGTACTTGAATTACCGCGTCAGATCGAACTCTCGGTCAACAGCATCAGCGGGCCGGTTATCGTTGGGAGCGTCGCCGGACCGATGCAGGCGAGCAGCATCAGCGGTCCTTTGACCATTGGAAATGTGGGCGATGCGGTGAAGCTCAGCAGCATTAGCGGCTCGGTACGTTTGGGCTCCGTGGCTGGCCACCTGACCGCTTCCAGCTTGAGCGGTAGGCTATCTGTCGCAGTCACCAGGCTGGATAGACGAGGCATTCAACTCAGTAGCATCAGCGGCACGGTCGAACTCCGATTTGAGGATGAATTGAACGCCGACCTGGACGTGACCAACATCAGCGGTAGGGTTCAGCTCGACGTGCCGAATGTGACCCTTCAACGCGCAGCCAATGGTTCGAACGTCAAGGCTCGGATTGGCTCAGGGGGCGTGCCAATTTCCATGAGCAGCATCTCAGGAAGCGTCCGACTCGAACGCAAATGAATCCGACTGAAAGCTGGTCGATCCGACCAACCGCCAGAAACGGCCTCTAAAGGATAAGGTTGTTGCTTCAAGGCGACTTGAAGCGCACGACATCTCGGTAAGCGAGGGACGGTCCGGCTTTGAGATTGTGATTGGATTAGGCGGCAATGCTGATTTCAATTTCTAACATAACTGATGGAATGCATGCTCGTCCTCAGCTACCGCGCGACGTACTGCCGACGGCCAAGGTTCAAAGATCCGTCCCGCTATCGGATTCCGACGACAAACATAAATAGTGGAAGAAGGAGCACACTTATCATGTCAAATAAAACCATCGTCGCTCAGCGAAGGCGTCATAGCCTGCGTAACCGCTCCAAGAAATGCGCCATACTCTCTTGCCACTCCGCTGAAGACAGAAATGAGGTTTCGATGATCCCTTGGTATCAGCTAGTTCTTATAGTTTTGTTGGCCCCCTCTTTGACCACTGCAGCCACTTCACAGCCGGTCACCACCTCGTATGTCGGGGGGTATGGAGTACCGGGAGCGTTCTCCCTCACCGGGCTCGAGCTAGTGGATACGGGCGGGGTCGTGAGCGGCAAGATGCAGCAACCATATGATCGCGCTGATGCTCCCCCCCTTCAGAACCTCATCACGAAGGGTGAGGAACTCACTTTCAATGTCGACAATCTCTATTTCGTTCTCCATCGCACCGCTTACGGTTATTCAGGTTTCGTGCGCGATGAAAAGGGTAAGCGCGAGCAAAAAGCAGAGTTCATAAAGAGACGCACTCCGACGCCGCGCGAGATCCTTGCCGCTTACGAAGGAACCTACCAAATCGACCAGAAAAGGACTTTAACGCTGTCGCTCAGCAGCGGCGGCTTTTACCTCGAGTTGCCATCCGGCCGTACCGGTGCCTTGTACAAAGTGTCCGATAATGGGCCTAACATCGAGCTTACCGCCGGACCCTGCATGTACTGCATCAAACCGGAATATTTGAATGTTCGGTTGGAGCAAAGCCAGAGGGACGCTGCAAAAACCATACAGATTCAGATCGGCGGACGTAAGTATAGCGCCCAGCGGTTAACAAGCTACCGAGAAGAGGAAGTCACCTTTACGAGCGCGGACGGGACTCAGCTTTCGGGTTCGCTTTTCATTCCCGCCGGCAAATCTCGTCACCCGGCGGTAGTTTTCGCTCACGGCTCGGGTGCCCAAACACGAAACGGCTTTCATGGCCACATCCGCTTTCTGGCCGAAGCGTACGCTCGGCGGGGCATTGCAGCGCTGGCCTTCGACAAGCGTGGCACCGGCAAATCCAAGGGAGATTGGGACAGTGTTCTATTTGATACGCTCGCGGCGGACGTCGCGGCGGGGGTTCAATATCTAAAAACGAGACCTGATATCGGACCGGACCGGATTGGCCTCACGGGCGGCAGCCAAGCGGGAACGATCATGCCGATTGCTGCAGCGCTTGTTCCAGACGTGAGGTTTATACAGCTGCGGTCGGGAGGGGTGATGAGTGTTCGGGAGCAGGAGCGTCGTCGAATAATTCTGCAAATGAAGGCTGACAAATATCCACAGTCAGAGATCGATCGAGCTCTCCGCATGCGCGACATGATGGACGACTATGCCGTAAACGGAAAAAACTGGGAGGCTTTGGAAGCGTACGCCAAAAAGGTCGAAAACGAGTATTGGATGACTCAATTCATCGGGGGATTCCCTGCGAAGGACGCAAATGATTGGGCGTGGTTGCGTGAAGCATTCGGTTATTATATAG
>NZ_JBKJYW010000107.1:0-3178 GCF_046715635.1 Serratia sp. (in: enterobacteria) | reverse complement strand
GTAATACTCTTCCTGCACGCTGTCGACACGCCCAATCTCTACCACGTCATCATCGCTATAGGTATCCAGCGCATACAGCGTTGGCGCCACGAAGATCGCATTGTGGTACAGGCCAAAAGCCTTCATCAGGGCCGCATCGTCAAACTCTCCCAGTATCTCGACCTTGATACCTTGCGTGTTAAACCAGTTGAGCAGCTTACGCCCCAACATCGAACGCCTTCCCGGTATCAGCAAACGACGCTGTTCCAGACAGGCTGGAAACGGCAAATCGGGTATCGGCTGACGACAGAAGAAGCTGACCCCACACTCGCCCAGCTTAAGTGAAAACAAACCTTCCTGCTGGCTGGAATCGACCGGACAATCCGACAGGATCATATCCAGCTTATGCTGGCTCAGTTGCTCAAGCAGCATCTCATGGGTTGATTCAAAGCAGCGCAGATGGATTTGCTCATTGTCCACCACCACCGCGGTTTCCAATACCTGGCTGACCAAACGTTTGGATAGCGCATCCGCGACGCCCACGTCAAACAGCAGGTTGGACTCCTTGCGGTAGTTGACGATATCCAGCATTTCCTGGCTGAGCATAAACATCTTGTCGGCATAGCGGAACACCAATTGGCCTAGCTCGGAAGGTACCAACCCACGCCCCTGGCGCTTGAACAGCTTACCGTTGAGCCGTTCTTCCAGTGCCTTGATTTGGCCGGTGATGGTCTGCGGCGTGAGGAACAGGGCTTCTGCCGCACCTACTACCGACCCCTCCTTGCAGACCTGCCAGAAATAATACAGATGGTTAAAATTGATATGAGACATTCTCAAAACGCTCTCTCCTTAGGTTTCTCATCGGCAAACGGTCTGCCGTGATGAGCGACAAACTCCCTATCGTTAAATTTCAGACAACACAAAGTCATCTTTATCCCAAGTGCAGCGCGGCTGACGAAGCCACGCTACCGCTACTATTGTAATCGCCCTTCAGCAACAAGGCGTCAACACAAAGGTCATCGACTGCGAGGCAAAGTAAAACGCAGCAGGCCGTAACCCACTACCGCAGCGCTGGTCGATCCCAATAGTATGCCTAATTTGGCATAGGTACTGAGAGCCACATCCGCATCGGCGAAAGCCAATGAGGCAATAAAAATCGACATGGTGAAACCAATACCACAGAGCACGGCCACGGCAAACACCTGTTTAAAGCCGATATCCTGCGGCAAACGTGCGATCCCCAGCTTAACCGCCAGCCAGCAGAAAACAAAAATCCCCAGTGGCTTACCGATAAACAGCCCGGCAGCAATCCCCAGCGGCAACAGTGAAGTCAACCCGCTCAGGGACACCCCTTGCAGCGACACACCCGCGTTGGCAAAGGCAAACAGCGGCAGGATCAGGAAGGCGACCCAAGGGTGCAGCTCATGCTCCAGGGTTTCAGAGGGCGAAGGCTCACTCTTGGCGTTCAGCGGGATCATAAAGCCGACAATCACCCCCGCCAGCGTCGCGTGAACGCCTGACTTGAGGATCGCTACCCACAGCACCAATCCAACCATCATATACAGCGAGGTCTTACCCACTCCCCGCCAGTTCATCACTGCCAATACCGCAATCGCGGCAGCTGCAACGCCCAATGCCACCATCGAGACCTGATGGGTGTAGAACAACGCGATAATGATGATGACCCCAAGGTCATCGATAATCGCCAAGGCCAGCAGGAATACTTTCAGGCTGGTCGGCACCCGGTTGCCCAGTAAGGCCATCACGCCCAAGGCAAAGGCAATATCCGTTGCCGCCGGGATCGCCCAACCCTGGCGAGTGACTTCATCGGCACCGTTGAACAACAGATAGATCAACGCCGGAGCCAGCATACCACCTAGGGCCGCAATCGCCGGGAAGATAGCTTTGTCACGCCCGGCCAACGAGCCTTGCAGCAGTTCGCGTTTGACCTCAAGCCCGACAACCAGGAAGAAGATGGCCATTAAACCGTCGTTAATCCACAGCAGCAGCGGTTTGGCAATGTCCAGCGAGGCGATACTGACCGCCACGGGTAAGTTAAGGAAGGCCTGATACAGCCCCTGTACGGGGGTATTAGCCATGATCAAAGCCACCACGGCGGCAGCGATCAGAATAATGCCGCCAGCGGCTTCTTGACGCAAAAATTGACGAATAATAGTAGTCACAGTACGTCACTCCAGCAAAATAACCAGGCGTGAATACGCCTTGGTTTCCAGACAATGCAACGAGTATAGATGAGGAATAACATCGAAAAAAGCAGTTTATAAATGCAAAACAACTCGAAAAAACCGATCAATTTAGATCTTATGTCACATTTTTTATAGGGATATCGACAATGAGTTTTGCAGCAAAGAAAAACCCCGGCTTGGGTGGCCGGGGTTTGAGGATGGACACGTGGGAAGCGTTGATTAACGAGTCAGGTCGTCAAAAAACTTTTTCACACCGTCGAAGAAGCTTTTCGAACGCGGGCTGTTTTTATCCCCAGAAGGGCCACCCAGGCTCTCTTCCAGCTCTTTGAGCAGCTGCTTCTGCTTATCGTTCAGGCTCACCGGCGTTTCTACCACCACGCGGCACAGCAGGTCACCCTGGCTGCCACCCCGTACCGACTTCACCCCTTTGCCACGCATGCGGAACAGTTTACCGGTCTGAGTTTCCGCCGGGACTTTCAGCTTGACGCGGCCATCCAGCGTTGGCACTTCAATCTCACCACCCAAGGCAGCCATCGCAAAGTTGATCGGCACTTCGCAGTAGAGGTTATTGCCTTCACGTTCGAAGATCGGGTGAGCGCTCACCTGAACCTGTACGTACAGATCCCCTGCCGGCGCGCCGTGTTCACCGGCTTCACCTTCACCCGCCAGGCGGATGCGGTCGCCAGTATCTACGCCCGCCGGAATTTTCACCGACAGGGTTTTGGATTTCTCTACGCGGCCATGTCCGTGACATTTATTGCACGGATCCTTGATGATCTGACCACGCCCGTGGCAGTGCGGACAAGCCTGCTGCACGGTGAAGAACCCTTGGCGCATCTGCACCTGGCCCTGACCATGACAGGTTGGACAGGTTGCCGGCGAACTGCCCGGCTTGGCACCGTTGCCATGGCAGACATCACACTCTTCCAGCGTTGGAATACGGATCTCTTTGGTCACGCCACGCACGGCTTCTTCGAGCGTCAGATCCATGT
>NZ_JBKJYW010000106.1:0-3432 GCF_046715635.1 Serratia sp. (in: enterobacteria) | reverse complement strand
CCACTTCACAGCCAAAAGAGAGCAGCGGCAGAATCACACCGCGCGCAGCTCCCCCCGCCCCAACCAGCAACACACGGTCACCTGGCCGAATTAACCGTTGGCGTTCAAGATCCGTCAACAAACCGATACCGTCGGTGTTATCCCCCAGCAGCTTTCCATCGGGCAATACCTTTAGCGTATTCACCGCACCGGCCATCGCTGCCCTTTCGCTAAGCTCGCTTGCTGCCTCATAGGCACATTCTTTAAAAGGTACGGTGACGTTGGCCCCTTGGCCGCCAGCAGCAATAAACCTCTGCAAGGTAGGTTCAAATCCGTCCAACGGAGCCAGCACGGTGCCATAGGGGTGTTCGATCCCGGTTTGCTGCGCAAACAGCGCGTGGATGCGTGGGGACTTACTGTGAGCAATCGGGTTACCGAATACCGCGAACTTCTCCATAGATCTAGCCTCTAGCCCTGACGGATCTGCTCACCGGTCAAAGCATCTCTGATTTCAGAAGGGTTTAACCGGCCACCCACGTTACCTGCCAGCACTGGGAAAGTGTCACCAAACTGCTGCAGTACTTCAGCCACGGTGCGGCACGGCTCCTTACCGCTTAAATTGGCACTGGTTGACACCAACGGCTTGCCGAATTGGCGGCACAACTGCTGCACTAAAGGATGATCGCTAACTCGCACAGCCAACGAACTAAAACGGCCAGTCAGCAAGGCTGGCGTTTGCGGTTTTGCCGGGATCACCCAGGTTACCGGGCCAGGCCAACTGGCAAAGATCGCGGCACGCTGCTGCTCATTCAATGCGCCATCATCAATATAAGGCGATAGCTGGGCATAATCGGCAGCGATCAGGATCAGGCCTTTTTCCCACGGCCGTTGTTTCAAGGCCAACAGCTGTTTGACGGCCTGCTCGCTATCTGGGTCACATCCCAGACCGAATACCGCTTCTGTTGGATAAGCGATAACCTGCTGGTTTTCCAGCGCGGCAATAATAGGCGCGAATGCGGAAGTTTGTTCTGGGTTCATAGCTTGATTATTCTGAGATAGCGACGGGTTTTCCGCACAGTTTACTGGCGCAGCACAGCGTTGGGCCTTTTGCCGTGCGCTTTTCCATCAGTAATGGATAGTGGCAGTAAGCACACTCACCGGCGACGGGTTTAAAATTAAGCACAAACTGACATTCCGGATAGCGATCGCAGGAATGGAACACCTTGCCATAGCGAGATTTGCGCTGCAGCAGTTGGCCTTGGCCACACTGAGGGCAGGCGATGCTGGTTTCATCCGGTTTGTCGATCACTTCGGTATGATCGCATTCAGGATAGTGGCTGCAACCGATAAACATGCCATAACGCCCCTGGCGCAACACCAGCGTTGCCTGGCATTTCGGGCATTGTTGGCCCTCCAGCACTTTGACGATATGGCCATCCGCCTGCGCTTTCAAAGGCCGGATATACTCGCACTGCGGATATTGAGAACAGCCGAGGAAGGGGCCGTGGCGACCACTGCGGATCACCAACTCGGCCCCGCATTCCGGACAGGGTTCATTTTGCCTTGCGGCAAAAATCGCTGGTTTTGTCATAACGTCTTCTATGCCTGTTACCTACTCAGTGCAGGTAACCTTCGTTTACTTCAAATAACAGTTCTTCCATCTGCTGATAGGCGCTCTCATATCCGGGGATATTGAACAACACCATCAGCACTACCCATTTCAGATCTTCGAGATCAAATTCCGTATTATCCAAAGCCATAACACGATCGATAACCATTTCACGGGTTTCGAGGTTCAATACCTGGATCTGTTCTAGGAACAGGAGAAAACCACGGCAACCGGCATCTAAACGCACGCTCTCTTCTTCGGTGTAGATCCGCATAGCCAGCGGATCGGCATCCATAAAATAAGGGGCATTCTCGCCTTCCTGGAGGTCTGCAAGCTTTTCTAGCCAATTCAACGCGTTGAAGATATCATCACGATCAAATCCCGCTTCGGTAAGATCGTCGGTCAAGGTATCCTGATCAACGTGCATCTCTGGCTCATTGTGGATATAGGTCTCAAACAAATACATGAGTACGTCGAACATGGCATGCCCTCCTTATTCGGACATAGCCGCCGGGTACAGCTGCGATCCAACCTGCTAACTCCAGATCGAGTAATTTGATTACTACCTCTGGCACAGGTTGGCCGGCACGTTCAGCGACGACGTCAACAGGTGTCACCTCATCTCCTACGTTAGCCAACACATCGGCAAATGGCAATTCAACTTCGGCCTCTGATGCAGAAATAGTTGTATTTTCGTTCACGGACAGCCATTGCAACCCACTTCCCAGCTGTTCGGCGATATCTTTTGGGCCGGTGACCAAGCTGGCCCCCTGCTGGATCAGCCAATGAGTTCCCTCGCTCATCGGGTTACCCAATGCCCCCGGTAGGGCAAACACTTCACGTCCCTGTTCCAGCGCATAGCGCGCGGTGATCAGCGACCCGCTACGCAGTGAAGCCTCTATGACCACCACGCCAGCACTTAACCCACTGATAATACGGTTGCGACGCGGGAAATGAGCTGCCAGCGGCAAATCGGTAGCCAGATGCTCGGAAATCACCGCCCCGCCCCGCTCAATGATTTGCTCAGCCAGGCGGCGATGGCGGCGTGGGTAAATATTTGCCAGGCCGCTGCCCAATACCGCAATGGTGACCCCTTCTGCCTCCAAGGCTGCACGGTGACAGATCCCGTCAATACCAATCGCCAAGCCGCTGGTAATGGCGAAACCGCAATGCACCAGCCCGCTGGCAAAGTAACTGCCCCACTGCTCGCCATAGTGACTGAACTGGCGGCTACCGACCATGGCGATTTGCGGCTGCTGCAAGGCTGCTGCATCGCCCTGCACCATCAGTAATAACGGTGCGTCATCGATATGCACCAAGAGTTCGGGAAACGCGGGACCACCGTATCGCACCATCTGATTGCCCGGCTGCTCCAGCCACTTGAGCGTTGCCTTGAGATACTGCCCATGCCCCCGCCGAAACTGCTTTTGCTGCTGGTCATTCAGCCCCATGGGCTTAAGCAACCGATAAGGATCGCCGCCTTCGGCAATCAGGCGATCGATAATCTGGCTGGCTTGCAGTGCGTCGATCTTTGTCACCGCATGCATACGTAGAGCGATTTCTTCTGGCCGCATAGAGCATTCCCTCGCTGCAATTAGGGGATTACCAATTCGTGCAATTGGTCTGGGATGCTGTCAATCAGGCCAAGAAATGTCTAGAATAGAAGCTAATCACTGTTCATCACTCGGATACAGATCTTAAGATATATGTCAGTCTTGCAGGTATTACATTTCCCAGACGAGCGGCTACGCAAAATTGCGGCCCCGGTAAAAGAAGTCAATGCAGATGTCCAGCGCATCGTGGATGATATGTTTGAAACCATGTACGCAGAGGAAGGCATTGGC
>NZ_JBKJYW010000105.1:0-12849 GCF_046715635.1 Serratia sp. (in: enterobacteria) | reverse complement strand
AAATACCTTTGAAATCAAATTCATGTTGATATTCCTTTCAATAATGCTCACAGAGATATTTCTTTGTGCCAAGTTGGCCACACCTTTTTTATTGATTTGTATACCATTTCAAACGAGCACCCGCAGTGTGCTCACTTTTTGAACTGACGCATATTGATAAATATCAACATATTTTTTTACAGTCCCTCAAATAATTAGATTATGTGACGGCCTTCATCAATCAAGTCGCTGAAATTTTTTGAGGTTGTACCACTAAGAGTTTTAGCCAGGAGGGATTGGAGGCCACCACGGCCAACCAACTGTTGGCCGTGCATTAGGTAAGGTTACAGTGTCTGACGAACGCCCCGGCAGTAGACCTCCACCAGCTCCAACCCTTCATTCAGCACCAGAATATCGGCATCTTTCCCCGGGCACAGTGACCCTTTCCGACTCTGCGCGCCCGCCAGAAACGCCGGATTCTCGCAAGCGATGCTGGCGACGGACACCAGGCCATTATCCAGACGATCGACGATATTCTTCACCGAATCGAGAAAGTTCATCTCCAGTTGCTGCACCGCACCATAGTCACAGGGGCAAACGTGCCGCGTATCGCCACCGTCTGAGGTAATTTCTAACTGCCCCTGTTTGATACGGAAGGTCTCTTTGCGCAGGTAATGGTGAAACTCATAGCCTTCCGGGAAATCGACATAGCCCATACAGTCACTCATCAGCACCATGCGCCGATCGCGTTTCAGGCGATAAAGCAGATCAAATGCCTCCGGTTTGATGGTGATGCCACTCTGTTTCGCAACCTCCGCGTAGGTATCCTGATAGTACATCAGCGCACCGACCACCCCGAGCTCACGGTGATGGAAGCCACGCATCCCGATATAAGCGTGGGTGAAGTGATTTAATCCCGCCTCTATCGCTGCCGTAACCTCAGCAAAGGTGGCATCGGTATGCCCTGCCGACGCGGTGATCCCCTGCGCCCGCAGATGGCGAATCAAATCCAACGCCCCTTCCAGCTCTGGCGCTAGCGTCATCAGGCGGATGTTCTGCCCTGCCAACTGGCTAAAGCGTTCGAATCCCTCAATGCTTGGCCGTTGCAGGCAGTCGGCTCGCTGCATGCCGAGGTGTTTTTCGCTGATGTAGGGGCCTTCCATATGGATGCCGATGGCTTCAGCCCCGTTCGCTGGCGTTGCCGTGGCAATATAGTCGGCAGCCTCCATTAACGACGTCTCAAGGAAATCATTCGGCATCGTGCCGGAGGTGGGCAGGTAAGAAGTGACACCAGCCTTGACCAAATCGTGGCTCATCCACTTCAGTGACGCCTTATTGCCCTTGTAGCCGAACGAACCCCGCCCCCAACCATGCACATGAATATCGACAAACCCGGGCATGACGATGCGATCGCTATGGTCGATGCAGCTACCGGAAAAGTGGCTGACAAACCCGCTGATTTGCCCTTGCTGCACCAATAGATAACCGGCCTTGATACCGTCGGGGAACACGATCCGGTTGGATTTGATAACCCCGGAGCGCTGGTCATCCATGGCCTCTCTCCAAGACCCGGTCCGCCAGTTCATCGGCCAATACGGCGCAAAGGCCGGTATAAGCACCGGGATCCAGCAGCTCCGCAATCTCCTGCGCCGTGAAGTTTTCGGCCATGATCGGATCCTGGCTTAGTATCTCACCGTATTCGAGGTGTTCATGGGTGCTGCGCATCGCCATGTTGTACACCAGCTCATGGGCCGGATCCTTACCTAGCTTATCCACCAGCTTCATCATGATTTTCTCGCTGTTGATCAGCCCGTGCGTCAGCATCACGTTTTCATGCATCCGCTCTGGGTTTATCACCAGCGTACGTGTCAGCTCCTCGGCACGCAGGATAATCTCGGCCATCAGCTCAATGCTCTCCTGCAGGCTGGCATCAAAGATAAAGTAGGCCGAGCTGTCCGCCTCAAACGGCCTTGGGCAGACGTAGAGCACCGCCGTCATCACCGAATACAGCTTCTGGGCGTTAGCAATGATGCCCTTTGCCAGCTTGGGATTGACCTTCTGCGGCATGGTGCTGCTGCCCACGGTGCCTTTGGTGAATGCTTCGGAGACTTCGCCAAACTCCTCGCTGGATGTCTGATAGACCTCTTCAGCGATTTTATGCAGGGTGGTCGCCAGCAAACACAGGTTGCTGATGTACTCAGCGCGGAACACTCTGGCATTGCGTGAAGGCACCAGCATTGAATGCATTCCGAGCTGTTCGGCGACCAGATCCTGCACCGTTCTGCCCGCTTCCCCCGTGGCGTGAAAGGCCCCCACCGCACCGCCCATCATTACGGTGAAAACGCGCTTTTCTGCCTCTTGCATGCGTTCCACCGCCGCCAGCAACTCATAAATCCACACGGAAACCTTATAGCCATAGGTGATGGGCAAGGCATGTTTGCCATGGGTACGCCCCGCCATCAGGGTATTTTTGTGTGCCTTCGCCAGGCGGGCCAGATTGACCAACGTGTCATCGACAAACTTCATCAGATGGCGGTGGAATTTCTGCACGATCAGCAGATGGGCCGTTTGCTGAATGTTTTGGGTCGTCACACCGTAATGCACGTACTTGCCGCTTTCTGCATCACAAGCTTTGACCAACACCTTGATGACAGGTACAAACCCGTGGCCAATCTGGCGCATCAAACGGTCAATCTCCGCCAGATCGATCCGCTCCAACTGGCAGTTGGCGGCGATATTTTCTGCCGCAGCAGCAGGGATCATACCGACCTTAGCCTGCGCCATCGCCAGTGCACCTTCCACGTCGAGCCATGACTGCACCCTGGCTTCGTGGGTGAACAGATCTTTCATGCCCTGATGATCGATGGTTTTACTTTTGGAATCATAAAGTGCGCGCATGCTGTGTTCCTCTTAACGTTGCTGAATGCCAGCAAGATGGTCATCTACCGCGTTACGGACAAACTCGACGTGCGGCCCGAAGACGACGTGAATATGGTTGCTGGAGGGAATAAAGGTCCCTAATGAACCCGCTTCTTTGAGCAACTCCATGTTCATCAGCTTCTGGTCGCCAAGGTCGATACGCAGCCGCGACACACAGTTTTCTACCCGCTTGATATTCTGCCTGCCGCCCAGCCCCTCTACGACCAGCTCCGCCACCTTGTCGTACTCTTTGTTATTGAGCAGCGCACTGTCCGCCATCTCGTTCTCACGGCCTGGCGTTTTGATATCAAACTTGCCAATGGCGTAGCGGAACACGCCATAGAACACCACAAAGTTAATCGCACCCAGCAGCAGCAGGTTCGGCCAGTGGGTGTTTTCATACATCAGCCCGAAGATGCCGAAGTCAAAGATCGTGCCGCGAATATAGCCAATCGAGACGTCCAACATTTGCAGAGGAATGGTTAGCAGGCCGCACAAGATCGCATAGATAACAAAGAGCTGCGGCGCAATAAACAGGAAGGAGAACTCAAGCGGCTCGGTGATATTGCCGAGGAACGCCGTCAGCACCACGGTCAGGATCATCCCTTTGGCGAATTTCTTGTTTTTGAAATAGGCCATGTGATACATCGCCAACCCGATAGCCGGAACGCGGAACAACGTGGTCAGCATCTGCGACGAAGCCAGGTAGCTGGACAGCGTTGGCATGAACTCATTCCATGCCGGATGGTTGGGCCCCAGTTCAAACAGGATCTTGTTCATGGCGGGCAGAATACCGACGTAGGTTTGCCCATCAATCAGATAGGTGCCGCCCGCTTCGGTAAAGCGCACCGTCGAACTCAGGACATGGTGCAAGCCAAACGGGATCAGCAAACGGTTCAGGGTCATGTAGATCCCGGCACCGATATTCGGCGCCATCATCACGGTGGAGATGCTCCGCATCCCATAGGTAAACACGTCCCACACGAACGGGATTAGCAGACCGACCGGAATGGTGAAGGCAATCGACAGGATGGCGACCGATTTTTTCCCGCTGAAGAAGGCAAAGGCCAACGGCAGTTGCAGCCGATAGAACCGGTCTGTCACCTTGGCGGCAAGCAAACCGGCAATGATCCCTCCCAATGCCTCTATTTTCAGCGTATGAATGCCGAGCACCATGCCCTGCCCGACCATCGCCATATTCTCCGTCACCAATTGATCCATCACTTTCAGATGCACATGCATGGAAATCAGTAAGGTTAGATAGGCGATGACCGAAGCGAAGACCGCAATGCCCTTTTCCTTCTTCGACATGCCATAAGCGACCCCCATGGCGAACAGCAATGGGATATTCTGGAACACCACGCTGCTGATTAATCCCACCGAAGAGAGGATCGCCTTGCAGTAGGTATTTCCCAGAAACGGCAGTTTATCGATCATATACGCCTGGCCCAGCGCGCTACAAATCCCCATTAACATCCCCACCGGGGCTAACACGGCAATAGGCAATAATAGGGAACGCCCAAACGTCTGTATTTCGTTTTTAAAGTTGGATTTCATTATCTGGCCCCTGGTTTACTTTACCGCTCTATCAAACAATGCCAGCGCTCCCCCCATCAAGGCCAAATACTGGCTGATTCAAAGCTCATTTTTTGCCCGTCAAAAAACAGGGCTTGGAGCCAATTAACAGGCAGGCAAATCTCCGCCCTGGTCGTTTTCAGACAGGCGGTTAGCGATAAGGCTTAAACTCCAATCTTTTTAATGCTATTTCGCTTATTCTCACCTGCAAAGCGCGACGTTTTCTGCCATTCTTTTGCCTATTACTCCTAGCCTTAGCTGCACCTTCGTAGACAGGACAAATCATGGAAGTGTTAACAAGGGATGAAGTGTTATATCACCGGGGAAGTTTGCTGACAGCAGACGGCGTCATGGTCGCCTCATGGGATCTTGAGCAGCAGGAGAGTTTTTCCGGTGATTATTTTAGCCTGGCGGGCTACCGCGGTATCCGCAACGCCGCTGCGGCCCCTTTCAGCGTGGATTTCTGTAGCGAATCAGTCGTGCACATTATAAATGGCATGGGCGTAACGCTGGGCGATTCCATTATTGGCCTGACCGCGCTTGAAGCGCTACGCGAGTTTAATCCCAACCTGCACACGATTATCTACCGGCCAGGGCGCGCCCCCCACTATGTTGATCAGCTTTATCATCTGGCGGCGGGCGTGGTGGCGGATCTGCGTTGGCTGCCGTGGAAAGCGGAGCATATTCCTGAACAAGAGCTGTGTATTGATGCCGGTAATCAATTGTTCTGGCCAGCCTTCACCACATTGCCGATGATTGATTTTTTCCTGCAGGCGCTGGGCGTGGAGCCTGCCGCTATTCCTGCTGCGGCGAAAGCCAACCGCTGGATGCAAAAACTGTGTCTGCCGCCGTTACCTGAGCGCTGGCAGAATAAGCCCTACGTGCTGTTTTGCCCCACCGCCAGTACGCCGTTACGCAGCATTCCGGCCAGTGCCCATGTGCCATTGGTGAATGCCCTGTGGGAGAAATTTTCCTGCCCGGTGCTGGGGTTCGGCGCAGTGGATCATCCGCATTATGTGGATATTCAAGCGCTTTCCGCCGCTACCGCTGATTTCCTGGCCTGGGTGAAGCATGCCCGCTATGTTCTGACATCGGATACCGCGGCGGTGCATATTGCCGCTGGCTACGATGTCCCGACGACCGCCTTCTTTACCTCAATCGCTCCCGAACTGCGGGTACGAGACTATCCTTTATGTCAGCCTGTCTATTTTGCCATCCCCGAGCTGAACAACGTGCAGGCCAGCGCCAGAAAACATGACCTGGAGCGGGTCGAACTAGCCTTTACTACCCTGATGCTAAACGAATTGCCGTGGGCGTGATCCCCGGTCTGGAGAACTACCGATGCTGTTGACCGCCATGAGAAATACCGCGTTTGCCCTGCTGGCTTTGGTCATTACCCAAACCAGCGCGCTCAGCTTTACCCTGGAGGTTGGCGGCAAGATTAAAAACACCACCGACGCCGAGAATAAAACCTATGTCTTTACGGATAAAGAACTGTTTGCCATGCCAGTACACAGCATCACGACCACCACTTCGTGGACGCCCAGAGTAAAATTCGATGGCGTATTGCTGGCAGATATTTTGGCTAAAGTGGGTGCCGAAGGCACCATGATGACGCTCTATGCGCTGAACGATTATTATATTGATGTGCCCATCTCGGACGTGGCTAAATACAATATGATCCTGGCCTATAAAATGGGCGGGGAAATGTTAAAGGTGCGCGATTTCGGGCCGCTGTTTCTGATCTATCCCCGCGATGCCGGGGGCGCGGAGCTCAACTCTCCGCTGTATAACTCGCGCTTTATCTGGCAGATCAACAGGATCGTCATTAAATGAAGTCAGTCCGGCTTAAAGACAGCGGCAGGTTGGCTATTCCGGCCATTTTTGCCGCCTTATTCCTGCTCGCCTCGACGGTGACGCTGTATTACTACAGTGCCACCTTGTCCAAAAAGGGGCTGTATGCCGTTGCCGGTACGCAGGAGAACTACTCTTGGTCAATCGCCAAGTTCGCCATCAAGCTGGCGGAATTTGAAACCCTGGTGGAACAGCAAAAAAGCACCAACCAGGTGGATATCGATAACCTGAGGCTGCGGTTCGATATTCTCTATTCTCGCTATTCGGTGCTCGCCCGCCCGTCAGAATCAACCCTGCCGCTGTACCACGAACCTGGATATCCCGAGCTCGTTGAACAGATGCGCCTTGAGATAACCCAGCTGGACCAGTTGGTCAA
Organism: Serratia sp. (in: enterobacteria); assembly: GCF_046715635.1. GTDB lineage: Bacteria > Pseudomonadota > Gammaproteobacteria > Enterobacterales > Enterobacteriaceae > Chania. The sequence continues at coordinate 6,146 of NZ_JBKJYW010000105.1, read as the reverse complement.
CAGTCGTCAGGTGGATCTGGGGCTGATTTCGCAGGCCATGCAACAGATCAAACCCTCCGCGATTATGATGGCCAACCTGGCAGATCACGCTGAAGTGAAGCAGCGCACCGGGGCCTACGAAGATTTTATCGAGAAAAGACACATCATCTTTTATGGCCTGGTGATCATCATGTTCTCGGTGATCGCGCTGATTGCCATCACGCTGATTGTCATTCGTCAGCAGCGCCAAACCATCAGCCAGCAGTCGAAGGCCATCCGTGCGGAGCAAAAGGCTATCAGCACCAAAAACGCCTTCCTCGGGGCCATCGGGCATGAGCTGCGCACCTCGCTGCAAAGCATTATGTCCGCCATCGATGTGCTGACCAATACCCGCGTATCCCATGAGCACCAGGATACCTTCCACCGGCTGGAAACCGCCGCCGAACAGATAGAAAGCCAGATGAAGGATCTCACCGATTATGCACGCCTGGACAGCGGCATGATGGAGCTGCGCATTGTTCCCTTTAATGCCCAGCAGGTGATCGACGAAACGACGGATGAAATCGCCATGCTGACCCATAAATCTGGGGTCAAGCTGGTGCGCGAAGTGGAATTCACCCATGCGCAAGTCTATTCCGACCCACAGCGGCTACGGCAAATCGTGGTTAACCTGCTGACCAACGCCTTTAAATATACCGAAAGCGGCACCATCACGCTGCACAGCTGCCTGCGTAGCCAACCGGCGGGAAGTTCATTGATCATCGAGGTTACGGATACCGGCATCGGCATCGACAATGCCCTGCTGCCACAGATTTTTGAGCCCTTTACCCAGCTCGATCAGTCAAACACTCGTCAGTACAGCGGGGTTGGCATGGGATTGGCGATCGTCCACGGCCTGGTCGAATTGCTCGACGGCACGATCACGGTGTACAGCGAAGTGGGGGAAGGCAGCACCTTTATCGTCAGCATTCCCGTTGAGATCAGTGAAGAACAGTTACCAGAGCAAAGCCCGCGTCCGGCAACGACGCTGTTGAAAAAACAGCAGCAAATCCTGGTGGTAGACGACAATCCTGCCGCAGGCATGGCCTTTATCGCCCTGCTGGACAAGTTGGGCTATCAACATGAACTGTGTGACTCATCGGAACGTGCGCTGCAAAAGCTTTTGCGGCGGCCTTACGATGCCTTACTGCTCGATCTGCAAATGCCCGGCATCGATGGTGTGGCAGTGGCGCAACAGCTGCGTGACCAGCGTGGCCCGAACCGTAATATCCCCATTATCGGCATCAGCGCCTATACGCCGGAGCTGCTGCCTAGCGAGCAACGCGCCATGTTTGACGATTATCTGATGAAACCGGTACGCATGGAGGCGCTATCCACCTCGCTCACGTCGCTGTTTGTCGCTACAGATTAAAGCACCGTTGCAGTGCGGCTTCTATCACATGGAGCCGCACCGGCTTTTCATACGGGCCGAGCACGTCATAATCACGCATCGCTCTGGCAATCTCTGACTCGCGCAAATCGGTGCCCAACTGGCCGGTCAGCACCAGGATCGGCGCATCCGCGTGATCGGAAGTGCGAATGGTTTCGATGCATTTCTGCGCCGTCTCATGGCCTATCAACCAATCCACCACGTAGCCATCAAACGGGCTTTTGGCCAGCGCCTGGCAGAAACTGCTGACGTCATAGAAAGCTACGGCGTTGAATCCTTGGCTATTGAGATACTTGGTCAGTTCATCTGCCGCCTGATGTGCATCGTCCAATACCGCAATGCTCAGGCGATCGTCCTCGATATGGCCGGGGCGGATCTCGATCAGTTCAACAGCAAAACGCTTGCCCTGCGGGGCTTCAGTGGCCCGATAAACGACCCACTGCCCGTCCTGCAGCAAGCCAACAAACTCAGCCTGCTTGCCGCCCTCCAGTTCACTGCCAATGTGTGCCACACAAGGTAACGCCACCCCGGCCAGCGAAAAGATGGCATTCTGTGCCACAATGCACCCAACAGGCTCACTTTCTGGGAGAATATCGACGATGGACGCCGGCGTTCCTCCCAAGGCGAGTGCTACGCTGTTGATTTGTTCCAGCGTCCATGGGCTCTGGCCTTTCAGCTTGCGATGAGCATGGGAAAAACTCAGATCCAGAATGCGGCTGAGTTCCTTGGCATGTTGTCGCTTACCGATCCCATGTTGCAAAAAGAGTTCCCTGACCTTGCCTGCAATCGACTGCGAATCGAATTTTTGATGATTGTTTAACATGTTATCCTTCGATATTTTTCGCTGATTTTTCAGTCGCTTTGACACCTATCCGTACAAAAACGTTATCGAAATCTCGCATACTATACAATCTTAGCCCAATAGCTTGCTTGACACGCCATCTTTTATGGTCAAACATGGTATCAGAAGTGATAAATTATAAAAACGATAGTAAAACGTTACGCCAGTAATAACCATAACGACACCAGGGAAATTATAAGCCGGCAGCAACACCTGATTAAAGTCTCGACGGGTAGTTGTAAGCTGAGCAAGTTTAACCGCAGAGTTAATTGCTTCACCCCTCGTTAAGCCGGGGCCCGCAAGGGTTCCGGTTTTTTATTTGGCATCATTGACCCGCTCGGCGGATGACTCCCCAGCGCTGGCATCTTCCTCGGCCTGGCGAAGGATGGCTTTGGCCATCCACTGGGTCACATCCTGAATATCATCGAGCTCTAAACCCCAAATGTCCTTCAGCACCAAGAACACTTCGGAACCATAAATCAGCGAAAAGGCGTGGATCACGCGTTGCAGGGCTTCAGCGGGGAGTTTGTTCTGCAAGGGTTCCACCGCCAGCTTCAACAGCCGCTTGCGATTGCCACGCACAAACTTTTCGCCCGGCGTGGCGTTGGCCCATTGCTGGAGCGACAGCTGTAACGCTGCACGCAGCGCACCTTCATGCTGTTCCATCTGCGGATAGGCAAACGCCAACAGTTGATGAATACGCTTGAGCGCATCGTTATCCTGCGGCTGCCATTCAAGGATCGGCCCCAGGCTGTTCGCCACAACGGCGGAGATCAGGGCACTTTGGGTGGGAAAATAGCGATAGGCGGTGGCACGGGAGACCTGCGCATGCGCCGCTAGCTCAGTAATCGAAGGAAAGACACCGCCATCGTAGAGCTCCATCGCACAGGCCAGCAGCAAGCTACGGGTTTTAGCCCGAGTCTGTGTCAAAGATTCATCCCGTGGAGCGGGAAATGCGGATATTGGCACGTTTTCCTCTAACTTCCTCGTACCTTCCAACCTTGGAATCAATACGATAGACAGCCTCACCGACAGATCCTGGGCCCATCGGCAGCGTAAAAATCACAGCTAAGATAGCCAAAAACGGGATATAAGTCTCACTTTAAACAAATTAATGCTTGCAAAAATGATACGGCAGTCTCATTATGGCCAATAAATAAACGATAGTACCTTATTGTCCGACACCAGGGTTTCCAACCTACAATAATAAATAGTATTGAAATCAATTTGTTCAGACCTTTGTCTGAACCTTTTCCAGGAACAGATGATGAGCAGCACCCCAGGTTTTGTCTATATTGCTACCACAGCAGATACTAAAGGACAAGAACTGGAATATGTCCGTCATCTGATCGCCAATCTCGATTTACCCGTCATCACTCTCGATCTTTCCACCTCCGGTAAGCCTTCTCTGTATCACACCGACGTTTCTGCGCCGGAGATCGCGGCTTATCATCCGGAAGGTGAACAAGCCGTTTTTTGTCCTAATCGCGGGCAGGCGATGGCGGCGATGGCTATTGCTTTTGAGCGCTTCATACTCTCACGCCGTGATGTTGCTGCACTGCTCGGTTTGGGCGGCTCTGGTGGCACCGCGATCATCACACCCGCCATGCAACAGTTACCCATCGGCCTGCCAAAACTGATGGTATCGAGTATGGCTGCGGGAAATGTCGCTGGCTATGTCGGCTCCAGCGATATTGCCATGCTGTATTCCGTCACCGATATCGCCGGGCTAAACCGCATTTCGCGCAAGGTATTGAGCAATGCGGCCAACCAGATAGCCGGGGCCATCCGCTTTCATATCGATGACGATGCCGACAGTAAACCCGCCACCGGCCTGACCATGTTTGGCGTCACTACGCCTTGTATCAAGGCCGTGACCAGCGCCATTGAGCACGACTGGGATTGCCTGGTGTTTCACGCGACCGGCAGCGGGGGCGAGGCCATGGAAAAGCTGATCGACAGCCGCTTGCTCAACGCCGTATTGGATCTGACCACCACCGAAGTGTGCGACTATCTGTTTGATGGCGTGCTGGCCTGCAACGAAGATCGCTTTGGGGCCATTGCCCGCACGGAGATCCCTGGGGTGATGTCATGCGGAGGACTGGATATGATCAACTTTGGTCACCAGAAAACCATTCCGGCCCGCTATGCCAATCGTCAATTTTATTGCCACAATAGCCAGGTCACGCTAATGCGCACCACGGCGCAGGAGAATACCCAGCTGGGGCGCTGGATTGGCGGCAAGATGAACGCCTGTGCCGGGGAGGTATGCTTTGTGGTACCGCTGGGTGGCTTTTCAACCTTGGATGCGCCCGGCCAGCCCTTCTGGGATCCGCAAGCGCTGGACGCTTTTATTCATTCTCTGGAACGGACGCTGATACAGACCGCAAAACGCCGGTTGCTCAAAGTGCCGTACCATATCAACGATCCCCTGTTCGCCGCGGTTATTATCGAACAATTTAATGCTATTGCTGCAACGGCTAAATAATCCTTTCAGAAAATAAAATAAAAAAAGCCGGGCAATTAACCCGGCACTTTTATGATGATAACAATGTTAATTATTCAGCAGCAGGCTGTTGATCGCGCATTTTTTTCATATGCTCCATCATCTTCTGCTCGCGTTTCTGATAATTCTCATTGTATTGTTTTTTCTGCTCTGGCGTTAGCAGGTTATACATTTTATTTTCTGCTTTAGCGCGTTCCAGCATGTGTTCGGATTGCGCTTTGGCGATCGCATCGATCTGGGCTTTTGCCTTGGCTTCGTCGAAGTTTTCAGAAGCGACCATGCTGTGCAGTGCCTGGCGCTCTTCTTTAGCACCCGGGCCGCGTTTTTGATGCGACTCTTTCATGATATCGCGCATCTGCTGGCGCTGCTCTTTGGTCAGGTTCAGGCCGGCAAACGGGCCTTCTCTGCCTGGGCCTTTATGGTGCATCATTTTCGCCGGAGCGGCGGTTGTGGCCGATGCGGTTGCCGGGGCGGTTGTGGCGTCGGCAGCGAAGGCGGCAGAAGCAGAACCCAGAGCTAACGTTGAAGCGACAAATAAAGCAGTCAGTTTACGCATTATCATTTCCTTAAAAGTTATTCTTCATCAGGAGCGCTGTACGTTAACAGGCTCACTATCTCGTCGTCGGAAATAATAGTATGCGCATGAATATATAGTAATGCGAGGGAGTGTAAATTTTTTAAAATCAAAAATGGCAATATTCGTCAATTATGAATAAATTATGGAGAAGGCGTCTGTTATTTGGAAGATTACATTGCCCTAGCGTAATTATTAGTGTGGCTTTTGCCCGCCTCCAGCTAGGGATTAATTTAGCATCCCTAGCCACAACCCTGACTCAACGAAGCCAAAAACTGATTTTCGCACACTGCGCGGTTCTCTTTTACACTCTATACAGACGTCGTTCACGCGATCCCATCGTCTTTCAGGCTGCAGCGTAGGGTCCGGCCGTCCCTTTTTGAGGAAAGATCATGTTCGCAGAGCAAGGCCCGATGCTTCTTAACACCCACTTTGGCACCAGCAGCCCTTACTGGCATCTGGCTTTTGACAGCAATGCCCTGGAGTTGACGGCAATCAAAGGCAAAACGCACCTTGCCGTGACCCTCGACGAAATGCAGGCGGCAAAAATCCGCCGTCTGAGCGGGGTCACCGCTAGCCTGGATCTGACCATCCAGCTCAGCGGCCAACCCATCCACCTGCATTTGGTTGGCCGCCGGGTCAATAAGTTTGAATGGGCAGGCACCGCCTCTGCCTATACCGATACCGAGGCGGTAGCGCGTGATTTGGTACACGGCCTGTCATTTGCCGAACAGGTGGTGTCAGAGGCCAATTCCGTCATTGTCATCGTTGACCAACACGGCCGCGTCCAGCGCTTTAACCGCCTGAGCGAAGAGTA
>NZ_JBKJYW010000104.1:0-4049 GCF_046715635.1 Serratia sp. (in: enterobacteria) | reverse complement strand
CCGGCGGCACCATCGTTTCCAGCGCCCTGAAGCTGATGAACGAAGTGGTTGAAGAGCGTTACGATCCTGCGCAGTGGAATATCTATGCCGCTCAGGCTTCGGACGGAGATAACTGGGCTGATGATTCACCGCTGTGCCATGAACTGTTGTCAAAAAATATTCTGCCGATGGTGCGTTACTACAGCTATATCGAAATTACCCGCCGTGCTCACCAGACGCTGTGGCGTGAATATGAACATCTGCAAGCGACGTTTGAAAACTTTGCCATGCAGCATATCCGCGAGCCGGATGATATCTATCCGGTGTTCAGGGAACTGTTCCACAAGCAGACCGCGTGAATGGTCTTACTAATAGAAAACGGCCAGCAACGAGAGTTAGCTGGCCGTTTTAGTTCGTAGTGCGCTGTATGATACGCCCGTCAGCCAAGGCCTGGCATGTGCAATCGTTACGAATTCAGCAACATTGCCACTTAATCAACGCTTCGATCCGTGAGGCACAGATATCAAGCTCACTCTGGCTCACCTGCAAGGCCAATACCGCATCTCCGAAAGTCTCCCCGGTAAACGGTGTTCTCTCACACTGCTGTAGCAAAACCGCTGGCGGGTATACGTAGATCAGTTGCGGGGCCGGTGGCACTGGTTTTGGTTGCTCCGCGCAGGATATTGAGAGCATCAGCAGGCAGCCGCTGATGACCGCAGTCGTTATCCTCCAGCGCTTTACGTAGCGTTCTGTTCTCATCATCGGCCTTTGCCCTCTTTTGCTGCTCAATCTTGAGCTGTTGTTCTGTAGCACGACGATCGGCATCCGCGGCCCCCTTCAGTGCATTGATTGTGTCATCCCTTCCGTTCAATGCGCGACTCAACTCCTCGTTATCTTTCTGGTACTGACCTATGCCGGTATTCAATGCATTGATACGCTGGTTCATACCAAACAACAGGGCAGCGAAACCTAAAATCAACAGCAGTTGCCAATAACCTTTGGAAAACTGGATTAACCCTGCCAGGCTCATGATAGAAATACCTCGCAGCGTTTCACCAAGCTCCACAGCTCTTTACTCTTGACGGATCTCCAGCACAGAAATTGGTCGCCAATGCCTTGTTCACTTGTCTGCATTTGAGTTACCTCAGCCGAATCCAAACACCTGTTTGAATGAACAGTATCTCAAAGAAGAAGGATTAGGGATATTCGAAGGGGTTGTACTAGCCATGCCACAACTCACTCCCTGCCAATAGTGGGCATTAGCAATGCAAAAAATCCCAACGAAGCGAGATTTTTGCATTGGATAACCCAACTTATTGCTGACTGATGTGGCATATCACTCAATGGATCAGCGCTTGCGAGGATGATGCTAATTCACAATAAATATCTAAAACCGCGGATATCCGGGAACAGGCCTACCGTCCTAAGATGGCGGTTGCAGATAAACCAGATCTCATCCCTGTCGTTCGACAGGATGAAATAGGCATCGGCGGTTTCCGAAGGGTTATACATTCCCAGTGCGCGATAGGCCGTATGCTGGCTGAATCCGCTGTCCAACGGGTAAGGTTTCGGCGCATTTTCCATCTGCACCACTCTCAAATACAACCCTTGCTCGATCCATATCATAACGTCACCTTTAACGACCATTGATAACTTCAGTATGGTCGTTAAAGCGATTATCGTCGTCAGCGAAAAAATCATCGCCAAAGATATCAATCAGATCAAAGCGAGGTTAGCTGGCCGCTGTACAATACCGGACCGGTAGGAAGCCCTGTAGGTGAGCCACCCGCGGGCTCCAGACTGATGGCAATGGTCATGCCCTGCGCCAACGTCATCGAGTTCAAGGCCAGCTCGGTCGGCTTCTCTGCAGCAACCAGACCTAAAGAGCGAGGTTTTTCACCTGGCGGGATCGCCCACAGTTGCAGGCTATTGGCTACGGCTAGCATTTGCGGGTTCAGTGGGGTCAATCTCAGATGTCGTTTGCCACTGTCCATACTGACAATCCACTGCCCATTCCCCTGCTGAGCTGCATTGAGCACCACTGCCGGAGCAAAATCCTGTGGCTGAGTGATAACGCGCGGCACCAGCAACAACGCTGCCAAACCGGCAGCCAGCGCCCAGCCAAGGTAGTCCCAGCGTTTACGCCGTGGCGTTATCTGAATGGGTAAGCTGAGGCGAATTTTTTTCCACACGCGCTCCGGTGGCGTTACCGGGACCAACGCCAGATCCAACGGTGCCAACAGTGTTTGCCAACGTGCAACCAAGGAGGCTAACGTCGGTTCCCGCTGGATGCGCTGTTCGAAGTTCAACCGTGCAGGCCCACGCAACGTGCCCAAGGCATATTCAGCGGCTAAAGCCGAGTCATACTCACCTTTGCTTTTCATAGGCCCACACAGTTTTTCAAATGATCCAGCGCTCGGCGGATCCAGCTTTTGATTGTACCAAGCGGTTGTTGCAGATGTGCCGAAACCTCGCCATGAGACATGCCTTGGTAATAAGCCAGCACAATGCTTTGACGCTGCTCGACGTTAAGATGGTTCAGGCACTCGGCCAGCTTTCCCGCCTCCTCCCCCAGAAGTAACTGGCTGACAGGTTCTTCAGCGCTCTCCCCCTGGTTATCTTGCCACTCCTCTTCCGTTTGCCCCGCCCGGCCATCGGCACCGCGTAGCCAATCAATGGCCCGGTTGCGTACAATGTGGGTTAACCAGGTCAGCGGCGCACTGAGGTTGGGGTCATAGCTGGCAGCGCGATTCCAGACGCTGATAAAGCTTTCGTGCAACACCTCTTCAGCCCAGGACTGGCGGCGCAGCAAGCGTAAAGCAACGGCGAACAAACGTGGGGAAGTTTGCCGATACAGTTGTTCAAACGCGTTGCGGTCGCCAAGCGCAACGGCCTGCATCAATGCGACATGTTGATCGGGAAGTGCTTTGCTCATGTCTTATCCTGTCGAGGTGCGGGCAGCCTTCTGGCAGCCTGCCTGCACCTAGTATAGACGGGATTTATTTTGGCAACAGAACGCTGTCGATAACGTTGATCACGCCATTTTTCTGATAAACATCATAGGTGCTGATGTTGGCAATATGACCTTGACCATCTTTGAGCTGAATATTGTGGGGCCCGTTATTCATAATCCACAGCGGTTGGCCATTCACCGTTTGCAGCTCGGCCGTACCATGCCCTTCCTTGATTTTCTTCTCCAGCTGTTTCATATCATAACGGCCAGCAACCACATGGTAGGTAAGCACTCCGGTCAACGCCGCCTTATTCTCCGGTTTGAGCAAGGTATCTACCGTTCCAGCAGGCAGTTTGGCAAAGGCTTCATTGGTCGGAGCAAACACCGTAAACGGGCCGGCGCCTTGCAGAGTATCCACCAGACCAGCGGCCTTCACCGCAGCGACCAGCGTGGTGTGATCTTTGGAGTTGAGGGCATTTTCGACAATATTTTTACTGGGGTACATGGCGGCACCGCCAACCATTACCGTATCAGACATCATGGTAGCCATTGAAACGCTACTGAACAACAGTGATGAACACAGGGCAGTACAGAGAAGCTTTTTCATGATCATATCCTCAAAGGGTGATGTGGGAAAATGTCCTCACATAGCCATATACGTAGTGAACGAGAATATTGGATGCAGTAATCAGAAAATATTTTTCGAACGGGGAAAATGGATGTAAAAAACCCCGGCGTCAACGCCAGGGTTAAAAGTAGTGCCGGTCGCTTTCCCGACTGTCATGATGCGGCGCAAGCGTCCATCGAACACTCCAGCATTGCGCGGCCTAAGCACGGCCTTTTCACAACAGAAAAACAAACTTTGGGGAAATTGGCTTTTCTGTCTACCCTCGTAGCAAGGAGGATATAGTCAACCCCGGCACCAGGCCGGGATTGATATGGTAGTGTAATTATCGCTTGTCTGCTCCGGTCTACACCATCATCGCTATTGCAAGTTTCAACCACACTACCGAGTCACATTACATTGCTGTAACGTTAACCGCTGATGGGCCTTTGGCGCCATTTTCGATGCTGAATTCAACCTGCTGGCCTTCATCAAGCGTCTTGTAATCATTAC
>NZ_JBKJYW010000103.1:0-4240 GCF_046715635.1 Serratia sp. (in: enterobacteria) | reverse complement strand
ACGGCCAATAGTGCTTTTGCCGGCACCCATAGGCCCAACCAGAAAGATATTGCGTTTCTCTGCCATGTTTTTCGGTATTACTAAGACAATTCGTTAATGATAACCCGCCCCGCCAATCAAATTAGCGGCGGGACCTAAACTGAAACCTCATGAGCGATAGTGCGAGATCAGACGAAAAATTATCTCAACACTCTTGGTAGTTTGGCAACCGAATAAATCACTATCCACGCCGCAGGAGGGAAACCATACGTTTTTAACGGCGTCTTATACCCTATGGATCCCAGGTTTCAGCCTGGAAGACGACGGGTACAGCATTAACAAAAAAACCTCGGTGCTCAATTCGGTAACCCTTGTAAGCTAAATCGGCCGCAGCGTCAAACTCAGATGCCTCTAAGGCACGAAAAAAAGTGCATTTGCTTGCCAACTTTTAAGCGTTTTCAACGGCTAGGATTTTGGACCAAGACCTCATGAACAGAGCATTGCAGCGAGATCTCCGCGTGGAGTTTATCTGAAAAAGCAACGGAATGTCGTGATCTGGCAGATTAACGGCAACTTTCGTCGGTTTCCCTCATTTTGCCTCGGCACCGTCAGCGCGCCAAAAACCGCGATCGAGGCAATTTAAACTTTGATCAGCGTCGGGGTGATAAAAATCACCAGTTCGCGCCTTTTATGCTGTTGGTTATCGTGTTTGAACAACGCTCCCAGCAAGGGGATATCGCCCACACCAGGGACTTTATCGGCCGCCTGGGTGCGCTGGCGCTGAAAAATACCCCCCAAGACGATGGTTTCACCGTCCTTCACCGTCACCTGGGTTTTAATTTCCTGCTTGTCGATCGCCAGCGCCTCTCCTTCTCCCTGTTTAATCGAACGCCCGGGCATATTCTGGCTGATCTGTAACGTCAGGGTAATGCGGCGATTGGGTAAAATCTTTGGCGTCACTTCCATACCCAGCACCGCGTCTTTGAACTCGATCGAAGTGGCACCGCTGGAGCCGCTCGATACCTCGTAAGGGATTTCCGTGCCCTGTTTAATACTGGCGGTTTGCAGATGTGCAGTAAGCAAACGCGGGCTGGCGATAATCTCCACCTGATTTTCCTGTTCCAGCGCCGACAACTCCAGATCCAGGATACGTCCGCTGATGCGTGCCAGGTGGAAACCGGCTGTTATGGCGCTGTTTTCTACCGGCAGGCCAACGCTGAAATTGTCTATCCGCAGCGTTTTAGCTGGCCTTTCTTCTGCCGCCAGGCCCCATCTTACGCCTAGCTCCCGCAAATTCTCGCTGCTGATGGTGACAATATGGGCAGCCAACTGCACCTGTTCCAGCGGGGTATCCATCTCTGCTACCCAGTGTTTCAATTGGGCCAGCGCCTGAGCGGTGTCACGCAACAGCAACGCGTTGGTACGTTTATCCACCACAACGCTGCCACGCTCGGTCAATAATTTGCCACGTTGGCTATCCAGGCTTTGCGCTATCTCGCTGGCCTCCGCGTTTTGCAGCGTGATCGTCAGGTTGTGCAAAGGCTCCTGCTGCGCCAACGCCCGCTGCCGACGAAGCTGCTCCTGTTCATCCGGTAGGGGGAAAACCATCATCACATTGCCTTCCAGCGTCATCGTCAGCTTGCCCATGCGTAACACCACTGCCAACGCCTGCTGCCAGGGAACATTATCCAACCGCAGCGTCAGGTTGGTATCGACCTCCTCGGCGGCAACCAGGTTCAAGTCTTGATACTCCGCCAGCGCCTGTAAAATCAAGCTGACCGGGGTATCATGGAACGCCAGCGACACTGGTTTTTCCTGCTGCACGCTCGCCATTACCGTCAAAGGGAGAGTCAACCATCCCAGCATAAGCCACTGATATCCTTTCATCGCTTTTCCTTACGGTTTTTTTCCTAACGTGAGTACCACACTGCCCGTGCGTGGCCGACAGGCTTCTGCCCTATCCTGCGCAACGATTTCAAGCTGCCGGGGCCGGATCTGCATCACTTGCCAATCCCCATCCAGCACCAGTTGTCGTGGCAATAACCCCAGCCACTGCCCCTGTGGAGTGATCACCCAGCCATAGCGCAAATCTGGTGTGCCGATAATCCCTTTCAACCGCCAGCCCGCCGGTGATGCGGCAGGATCGGCGCAAACCGCCGTTAGCGGTGGCTGGAACGGATCGCGATACTGTTCAGCCCACAGCGAGGCCGAGAACAGCAGCCAAAACCACCACGCCTTATTCATCCAGCGCCTCTTCTGAACTAACCAGAGTCAGTTGAGTGATTAACCCTTCGGGCTGTCTCTCGATCTTCATTTGCCCAATCCTACGGGTGGATGGCAGTTCCTCCAGCAAACGCAGTAAGCCCCCGTAATCTAGCTGTAGCCTTATCTTTTGCTGGGCTGGTTTCTCCTGCTGCTGGAAACGTAGCAGTCGCCCCCCAAGCTGATAGAGCTGAGCACCTAAATCCCCCGGTTCATCTGGCACGATCAAAACCTGCTGCCCCAAACGCAGCTCAAGCTCTGCTAACGGCGGTAGCTGGTTCAGTTGCTGCTGACGTGCTGCAACCTGGAGTTCCAACTGCTGATGCTGCTCATCCAGCCTTTCCCACTGTTGCCATTCCCCCGAGATCAACCCACTGTAGGCCAACAGCCCAACCCCGGTTAATACCAGCCACTGAACCGCCAACAACTGCCAACCGGGCCGGGCGAGCCAGGGGATCAGCCAGTCTGGCAGAGGCTTATCCATCCTGCCCCCAGCGTGCCAAGAGAGTGAACGCTAACCCTCCTTCCTTGCGCTGTGTGACTTCAACCAGGCGGCAACCCTGCAACAAGGGTAGCGCGGCCAACCTCCGTTCAAAGGTGACGATCTCCGCATATGCCCCACCTTGCCCCTGCAAAGAGATCCCCTTGGAGTTCTCTTCAAACCCCGTAAGCCACAGAGCATCAGGCAGCATTACCGAGAGCTGTTGCAATAGCGACAGGTAACGCAGGTTCTGCGCACGATTGTGCTGGTAACGGGCGTTTTCTGCAGAAAAACGGGCCAAGTCGGCCATCACTTGCTGCGTCTGCTGAATACGTCCTGCCAGCTCAGTGTGCTGCTGCGTTAAACCCTGCAGCATCGAATATTGCTTTGTCTGTTGGTAGTGCAGCAAAAAGTAGGCTGCCGCGAACATAGCCAGCACCAGCAGCAATTGAGCAACGAAGCAGCGTAACCAGAAGGTATAGCGCTGCCGCTGCCGTCTGAGGCGCCAGGGCAACAGATTGACCTGGTACATCAGGCATCCTCACGGCGCAGTGCCAACCCACCCGCCAGCACAAACGCCATCGGCTGAGAGGGCAGCGGCGGATATAAACTGCTGAAAGCCGTGAACGGTGACCAAGGCATAGCGCCTTCTGGCGCGGCCTCGTCCAGCACGCTGCTGTAATACACGTCTTTAGCCCCTATGGCTGGGCAAGCTGAGCGCATAGCCGCCAACGCCTGCTTGACGCTGACGGCTTCTCCCGCCGGCAAAACGCCATAAGTAAAGGGCATCGCTCGCGGTGCTACCCATAGCCATTCCGACTCCAGACGATGCAACAGCCCGGCATCGGAAGCCAAGCCAGCAAATGCGGCCATCATGCTTAGCGCGTTGGGCGCGATATCGATCACCTGAGGATGCAGATCCGCTAATTGCAGGCAATGCAGCCATTGTTGCAACTCCTGTTGGCGGGCTGCGGTGAGCAGCAACTGATGGGTATTGGGCTGCGCCTGGCGGTAATCCATTGCCAGAGTCTGGCTGTCTAACGGGAACTGTTTCAGGCCCTGGGTGGTGATGTAGTCATGGCGAACCGGCTCCTGCAAGCGGAGGTCTGGCAAGGGCAACGTCTGCTGTAAAACCCGCTGCGCGGGTAAAGCAATGCGTAAGGAAATATGTCTTGGTAACCGGCTACGCCACTGCTTGAGTACCGTCACCAGCATTTCTGAACTTTCTAAATGCCCCGCCCGCAGCGCCGAGTTGGGCAATGCCTGTTGCCACCAGTGGCGCAATTGCCAACCGTTACGCCGACGCTGCGCAGCCAGCGCTCTGACGCTGTGTTCCTGGATATCCAACCCCACCTGCCACGTTTGAGAAAACATATTTCACCTCACCTCCATACCCTCAGATAACAAAAGAACATATCCATGTTGCAGGCTTGCCTTTATACTACCGCGCGGTTGTTTATAAACTGCCCAATTGACATGAAATGGGAAATCTCAGGTGAAGTTCGTAAAGTATCTTTT
>NZ_JBKJYW010000102.1:0-4188 GCF_046715635.1 Serratia sp. (in: enterobacteria) | reverse complement strand
CGATAGAGATGATACGGCCAAACCGCTTTTTCATCATAGCTCGCATTACCGCTTTTGACAGACGGAATACGGAAGTCAGATTGGTGTCCAGGATATCCTGCCACTCATCATCCTTCATTCGCATCAGTAGGTTATCACGCGTAATCCCGGCATTATTCACTAAAATGTCGATTTCGCCAAATTCCGCACGAATCGAGGTCAAAACGTTGTCGATAGATTGAGCATCAACCACGTTCAGCATATAGCCTTTGCCGTTCTCACCCAGATAGCTGCTGATGGCTTCAGCACCGCTCTCGCTGGTAGCGGTGCCGATAACCTTGGCGCCACGTGCAACAAACAACTCTGCAATAGCCCGGCCAATACCGCGGCTTGCGCCGGTGACCAGGACAATTTTCCCTTCGAAGCTCATGGTTATCCTCTTTTACTGTTCCAACGCCGCAGACAGGCTGGCAGTATCGTTAACCGCCGCCGCCGTCAAGGTGTCGACAATGCGTTTGGTCAGGCCGGTCAGCACTTTGCCTGGGCCCACTTCCAACAGCAGAGTCACACCCTCTGCCGCCATAAATTCTACGCTTTCCGTCCAGCGCACCGGGCTGTACAGCTGGCGAACCAACGCACTGCGGATAGCTTCTGACGCGGTCTCTGCGCGTACATCAACGTTATTGACCACTGGCACCAGCGGTGCGTTGAAGGTGATCTCTTGCAGCGCAACAGCCAGCTTATCGGCAGCCGGTTTCATCAGTGCGCAGTGCGAAGGCACGCTCACTGGCAACGGCAGTGCACGTTTGGCACCTGCCGCCTTGCAAGCCACACCGGCACGCTCAACCGCTTCTTTGTTGCCCGCGATAACGACCTGCCCCGGAGAGTTGAAGTTCACCGGTGAAACTACCTGGCCTTGAGCAGACTCCTCACAGGCTTTGGCAATTGAGGCGTTATCCAGACCGATGATGGCGTACATGGCACCAGTCCCTTCCGGTACCGCTTCCTGCATCAGCTTACCGCGCAGTTCTACCAAACGGATAGCCGCAGCAAAATCCAACACACCGGCACACACCAGCGCCGAGTATTCACCCAGGCTGTGGCCGGCCATCATCACAGGCATGTTACCGCCCTGCTGCTGCCAGACACGGAAGATGGCAACGGAGGCCGCCAACAACGCTGGCTGTGTCTGCCAGGTTTTATTCAGCTCTTCTGCCGGGCCAGCCTGCACCAACTGCCACAGATCGTAACCCAAAGCCGCAGAAGCTTCGCTAAAAGTTTGTTCCACAATGGGAAACTGTGCGGCCAAATCGGCCAGCATGCCAACGGTTTGTGAACCCTGGCCTGGAAAAACAAAAGCAGTTTGCGTCATTTTTTTATTCCTGTTGAATCAAAAACGAACCAGCGCCGAGCCCCAGGTAAAGCCACCGCCGAATGCTTCCAGCAACACCAACTGACCACGCTGGATGCGCCCGTCGCGTACGGCTTCGTCGAGCGCCGAAGGTACCGAGGCGGCAGAGGTGTTTCCGTGACGATCGAGCGTCACCACCACTTTCTCCATCCCCATACCCAGTTTTTTTGCCGTTGCGCTGATGATGCGCAGGTTGGCCTGATGCGGAACCAGCCAATCCAGTTCGCTGCGGTCAAGTTCGTTGGCCTTCAGCGTTTCATCAACGATATGTGCCAGTTCGGTGACTGCCACTTTAAACACTTCGTTACCCGCCATGGTGACGTAGGCAGGCTGCTCCGGGTTCTGACGATCTTTATTCGGCAGCGCCAGCAGATTGCCATAACGGCCATCCGCATGCAGATGGGTAGAGATAATGCCCGGCTCCTCTGAAGCCCCCAGCACTACCGCGCCTGCACCGTCGCCAAACAGGATGATCGTGCCACGATCTTCAGGATCGAGCGTGCGCGACAGCGCATCTGAGCCGATCACCAGCGCATGTTTTACCGCGCCGTTCTTCACGTACTGATCGGCCACGCTCAAGGCGTAGGTAAAGCCAGCACAGGCCGCCGCGATATCAAACGCCGCGCAGTCCTGAATGCCCAGCATCTGCTGCACCTGGCAGGCAGAACTTGGGAACGCATGGCTCGAGGTGGTGGTAGCCACCACGATCAGGCCGATATCTTCTTTAGCCACACCCGCCATTTCCAGCGCGTGAGACGCAGCGTGGAAGCTCATGGTTGCCACGGTTTCATCCGGGGCAGCGATACGACGTTCACGAATACCGGTGCGAGTCACGATCCACTCGTCAGACGTATCCACCATTTTTTCTAAGTCAGCGTTGGTGCGCACTTGTGCGGGTAAGTAACTCCCCGTACCGAGAATCTTTGTATACATGAACGATCAGTCACTCTTGGGTAATACAGCTTCAAGGCGCGCAGCAATCCTGTCCGGAACTTGCCGCTGCACCGCCTGTACAGCCTGTTCGATTGCCACCGCGAACGCGTTTTGGTTCGCGGCGCCGTGGCTCTTAATCACGGTTCCCCGCAATCCTAACAGACATGCACCATTATACTGGTCGGGGTTCAGATGACCAAAACGCCTTGCCACCCTTTTTTGTAACCAACGACCCAACAATTTTAACCACCACGCCTGCTTCCCCCCTTCGGAGGATGACTTGAGTAGTGACAAGAACAGTCTTATCACACCTTCCATGGTTTTCAGAGTGACGTTGCCAACAAAGCCGTCGCAGACCATCACATCGGTTTTGCCGGTGAGCAGGTCGTTGCCTTCCAGATAACCAATATAGTTGATTGCCTGCGTTTTTTTAAGCACGGCGGAGGCTTCGCGGATATTATCCAGACCTTTGGTTTCTTCTTCGCCGATATTGAGCAGCGCCACACGTGGCTGCGCGATACCCAATACCTCTTCCGCCATCACTGCACCCATTACCGCGAACTGCACCAGCATCGTGCTGTCGCACTCTACGTTGGCCCCCAGATCCAGCACCACGGTTTTACCGCGCTGTTGGTTAGGTATCACGGTCATCAACGCCGGACGTTCAATACCGTCCAACGGTTTAATCAGCAGCTTGGCCAGCCCCATCAACGCTCCAGTATTCCCTGCACTGACACAAGCCTGTGCCTCACCGCTTTTAATCAACTCCAGCGCAATACGCATAGAGGTGCCTTTGCTGGCCCGGATCGCTTGTGAAGGCTTGGCGTCACCGGCAATAACCGATTCGGCAGGTACGACTTGCAAGCGTTCCAGGACAGACGGATCGGCTTTGGCAAGTAACGCAGAGATGATGTCGGGATCGCCGACTAACAGGAGATGAAGCTGTAAATTAGAGGCCAGTGCCTGCAATGAAGCAGGCACTGTGACGCAGGGACCGAAATCCCCGCCCATTGCATCTAACGCCAGGGTTAGACGAGTCAAAGTATCGCTGACTTAGCCGATAACCTTGCGACCGCGGTAGAAACCGTCGGCAGTGATGTGGTGACGACGATGAGTTTCACCGGAAGTCGCATCTACAGACAAGGTGGTGGTGGTCAGAGCATCGTGTGAACGACGCATGCCACGTTTGGAACGGGTTGGTTTATTTTGTTGTACGGCCATGGACCTTACTCCTCGATTACTTACGCTTTAAACTGGCTAATACGGCAAATGGATTTGGTTTCTCCGCCTCAGGAGGCAGTTTGCCAAACACCATGTCCGCTTCGGACACTTCACAGTGTTCAGATTCATGTACCGGAACGACAGGCAGTGAAAGAATAATTTCGTCTTCAATCATTGCCAACAGATCGACTTCGCCAAACTCGTCAACTTCGATCGGTTCGTACGCTTCCGGTAATGCCTCAGCCTGCTCATCATTGACGACCGGGCTAAAACAATATGTTGTGTGGACCTGATGGGCAAACGGGACACCACAGCGTTGGCACATCAGCGTTACCGCGACGTCCGCCTGCCCTGTTATCACCGCGAGGCGCTGGTTATCGATATCAAACGACAACTGCACTTCGACATCACTGTCCACACTGACCACGGAGTCGGCAACACGTGTAACCAACTCAGGCGCGTAGGAACCAATATAGTCCAGGCGTTTCTGAGCGGTACGTACCGCATCAATGGTCAAGGGTAATTTTACCTTTTGCATAGGGCGCGCATATTAACTTTGTAACGTCATAGAGTCAAAGAAAAAGGCCCTAAAACGGCACCTTTCACCAATATTCGCTTCCAGAGCGGCCGACAGTTTAAGATGA
>NZ_JBKJYW010000101.1:0-3088 GCF_046715635.1 Serratia sp. (in: enterobacteria) | reverse complement strand
CGCGCGTTGAACGAGAAGAAAAAGTAACGTCGTTGGTTTAGCGTCAATTTGAGGGGCGCAGCATGCTGCGCCCTTTCGCATACTTATTCAGGAGCAAGATTATGGCACTTTGGGGCGGACGGTTTAGTCAGGCAGCGGATCAGCGGTTCAAACAGTTAAATGATTCCCTGCGCTTCGACTATCGCCTGGCGGAACAGGATATTGTGGGCTCCGTCGCCTGGTCAAAAGCGCTGGTGACCGTCAACGTACTGACGTCAGCAGAGCAACAGCAGTTGGAGCACGCACTGAACGTGCTGCTGGAAGAAGTGCAGGCCGATCCTCTGGCGATCGTTAACAGCGACGCAGAAGATATTCACAGCTGGGTTGAGCAGAAGCTGATTGATAAAGTCGGCGATCTGGGCAAAAAGCTGCATACCGGCCGCAGCCGTAACGATCAGGTGGCCACCGATCTGAAACTGTGGTGCAAACATCAAGTCAGCGAACTGCATCAGGCATTGGTACAGCTGCAACAGGCTCTGGTAGAAACCGCCGAAGCCAATCAGGATGCGGTGATGCCGGGTTACACCCACTTGCAGCGCGCCCAGCCGGTAACTTTTGCCCACTGGTGCCTCGCTTACGTTGAGATGCTGGCGCGTGATGAAAGCCGCCTGCAGGATACGTTGAAACGTCTGGATGTCAGCCCGCTGGGTAGCGGCGCCTTGGCCGGAACCGCTTATCCGATCGACCGTGAACAACTGGCTGGCTGGCTGGGCTTTGCTTCTGCCACGCGCAACAGCCTGGACAGCGTCTCCGATCGCGATCACGTGCTGGAGCTGCTTTCCAATGCTGCCATCAGCATGGTGCACCTGTCGCGCTTTGCCGAAGACCTGATCTTCTTCAATAGCGGCGAAGCGGCGTTTGTCGAACTTTCGGATCGCGTGACCTCAGGCTCATCCCTGATGCCGCAGAAGAAAAACCCGGACGCCTTAGAGCTGATCCGTGGCAAGTCTGGCCGCGTGCAAGGGGCTTTGACCGGCATGATGATGACGTTGAAAGGCTTGCCGTTGGCCTACAACAAAGACATGCAGGAAGACAAGGAAGGGCTGTTCGACGCGCTCGACACCTGGATGGACTGCCTGCAGATGGCGGCATTGGTGCTGGATGGCATTCAGGTGAAGCGGCCGCGCTGCCAGGAAGCGGCACAGCAAGGCTATGCCAACGCCACCGAACTGGCCGACTATCTGGTTGCCAAAGGCGTGCCGTTCCGCGAAGCGCACCACATTGTGGGTGAAGCGGTCGTGGAAGCGATCCGCCAGGGCAAGCCGTTGGAAGACCTACCGTTGAGCGATTTGCAGAAATTCAACAGCGTGATTGGCGATGACGTTTATCCGATCCTGTCGCTGCAATCTTGCCTGGATAAGCGCGCGGCCAAGGGCGGCGTTTCTCCTCAGCAGGTTGCCTATGCGATCGCCGAGGCGAAAAAACGCCTGTTCTAAGCTACGCCTGAGGGCAGCGCAATGCTGCCCTCAGATTGGCTAGCTTGCTGAATTTGTAAGGGTGCTGCATGCAACGCCCGCTTACCCTGCCAGCCGAGCGCACAAATAACGGTTCAGGCTAACGCCTTCATCCATAGCATTAATCGCCAGACGGCGATGCTGTTCCGGGGTCATCCGCAGCACCAATTTCCCACTGAAGTTTTTCTCTGCCAGTGCTTCTGGCGGCGTTTCGCCTTGGGTAAGCATATCGGCGATCACATCGCAGACCAGCTTTTCAATACCGTCCAGCGCTGCCGTGCGGGTAGGTGCCAGCCAAGACAGAGAGGGAAACTCCGTACAGAGGCCGACATATTCACCGTCTTCCGCCGACCAGGTGATGCGGTAAGTGTAATGCTCATGTTTTTCCATGTTCTTCCTCCAGTTTGCTCAGCGCACAGATCACCTGCTTAACCTGATATACCTTTGCCATGCCGCTATCTGCACGTTGGATATTCACGCGTGGATCCCCCGGCCAGGGCATTTTGTAAACCTTGTGGCTGCCACCGTTCAAGCGAGGTGGGCCAAACCAGTAGGTGCAGGTCTTAACCAATGCGTTGAATTTGATATTGGCTTGCCGCTGTTGCAGATCGTCAATGGTTTCTCTGAGTCCTTTCATTTATCTGCCCCTATATTAGTATCAATATTAGTATCATTTCAAGATGAAGGAGCATAAAAATGACGCTAAAACCAACACTCCGCAAGCAGGGGGATTCAAGGCTGGAATGCCATACGCAAAAAACCGGGCGCGGAGGCCCGGTTGTGCTGACTAACGGGATAGCGAAAGGCTTATTCGCCAGGGCAACGTTGGCAGCGTTCCGCCTCAGACTCACCCAGCTTCAGCTTGGCTTGCAGATCGCGTAGCGCGGTACGCAGCCCTTCTTCGATCACCGGGTGGTAGAACGGCATATCCAGCATTTGGTCGATGGTCATCTGCTGCTGATGTGCCCAGGCCAGCAGATGGGCGATATGCTCCACGTCCGGCCCCATCATCTCAGCACCCAGGAAGCGACCGGTTCCCTGCTCACCATAAACGTGCAAGATGCCTTTATTGCGTAGCATCACCCGGGAACGGCCCTGGTTTTCGAACGACACGGCACCTACTTCAAAGCAGCCACAGGCACTGAATTTCTGGTTCAGTTCACGGAAGGTTGAGCCGACCATGGCGATTTGCGGGTCTGAGAACACTACGGAAATCGCACTGCGGCGTAGGCCTGGCGTGACTTCAGGGAAGCTGCCCGCGTTGTGCCCGGCAATACGTGCCTGATCGCTGGCTTCGTGCAGCAGTGGCAATTGGTTGCTGGCATCCCCGGCGATGAAAATATGCGGCACGCTGGTTTGCATGGTTAAGCGATCGGCCTGTGGCACGCCTTTGGCATCCAGCAGCAGGGTGGTATTTTCCAACCCCAGCTTGTCGACGTTTGGCCGGCGGCCGGTGGCGGCCAGCACGTAATCCACCATCATTTCCTGCGTTTGGCCGTGCAGATCCTGGTAGCGGATAAACACTTTGTCGCCTTCGCGCTGCATAATGTCTACTTTGACATCCGGGTCGAGATAGAACTCTTCGCCCAATGTTC
>NZ_JBKJYW010000100.1:0-16479 GCF_046715635.1 Serratia sp. (in: enterobacteria) | reverse complement strand
GCCTCCATGCTGGTGAGAACGGTGACGGCAATCAATAGCGGTGCATCCGCGCCATAAGGCAGCAGCGCCTCTTTGGCCGCGTTCATCATGCGAGCACCACCGCTGGCATGTACGTTCACCATCCATACGCCCAACTCCGCCGCAGCGGCTACGGCATGTGCCGTGGTGTTAGGAATATCGTGGAATTTCAAATCGAGGAAAACCTCAAATCCGCGCTGATGCAGATCGCGAACGATCTCAGGCCCGAACAGGGTGAACATCTCTTTACCCACTTTTAGCCGGCATTCTTGCGGGTCGATACGGTCGGCAAAGGCCAATGCGGCGGAACGGTCGGCGTAATCCAATGCCACGATGATGGGCGATGATTTTAAGTCATTGTTATTTGAGTTATTTTCAGACTTCATAGCTTCTACCTTGTGTGAAATGGACATGATGAGTGAGCCGCCAGCAAAACTGACCGCCGCATTCTACATGCCAGACAGCGGAAATCCCAGTCACGCAACCCGTTGCCGTTACGTAATGTTAACGCAGCGTTGGTCATCGACTGTCAATAACACCTTGCGCCCTTAACCCAGGGTGAGTAAAACGCGGTAAAGAAGCGTAAATTGTTGATCAAATTATTTGATTAACATGCTCAAGCCTATCCGATTTCATCCACTTATAAATGCTTTATTATTCAACCCATCGAAAGCGAAAACACTTTTATCTTGAAAACGAAATTGGAGATATTCATGAAAGGCATCAAATATATTGCAGCAGCTTCCGTCCTGACCCTGACCTCATTTGCCAGCGTTGCCGCTGAGCCGGTCAACCAGCAGCAGGCACAGAGCCTGACTGAAGTTGGCGTAGTTTCTGCGGGTGGCGTTACCACTCTGAGCGGCTTGGAAGCTAAGCTGGCGGCCAAAGCCGAAGCCCAAGGCGCTAGCAGCTACCGTATTGTCGCCGCCGGTGGTAACAACATGCTGCACGGCAACGCAGTCATCTATAAATAAGTTCGAGCCACCCTCTAGATTATCTGAACGGGCGCTGCATTCGGCGCCCATCCCCTACGACACAACAGCCCACATGCTTTTATTCTGGTACCAACTTGCGGCAGACATTCAGTACCAATTGCCGCAACCAGCGATGAGCCGGATCCGCCTCTGCGCGGGGATGCCACAGCTGCGATATCGTAATCGGCCTGGTGGTTACCGGCAGTTCAAAAGCCCAGAGTGTCCCTACGCCCCCATCAATATTGGCCACCGGTTGATTGATCAGGAATGAGGCAGGCACTAACGCCACCAGATCGGACTCCTGAGCTACGGCCAAGGCTGCCGGGAAACTCGGCACCACGGCGGCAATGTTGCGCCGCAAACTTAGTTCAGCCAATGCTTCGTCTACCGGCCCGTCGGTGCGCTCTCGCCGGGAAGCGACAACATGGCCCAACGCGGCATACTGGCTGGCCGTCACCTCTGGTCCCTGCGTCAGCGGATGCCCCGCTCTTACCACACCAACGAAGCGATCCCTGAACAGCGCCTGCACGCGTATTTCCGGCCCCATGGTCCCCAAAACACCAATCTCAAGATCCACCAGGCCTTTTCGCAGATGCTTTGAGGTTTTCTCTGGCTTGGGCGAAAAACGCAGGCGCACCAAAGGCGCTGCCTTCGCCGCTGCCGCAATCAGTGAAGCTCCAAATGCCTCCACAAACCCCTCATTGGCACGAATGATAAAGGTTCGTTCCAGCGTGGCGAGGTTCAATTCTGTGGCCGAACGGCGCAGCACCGAGCGCGCCGCAAATACGGCATTTTGCGTACGTTCCCGCAACTCTTCGGCATAAGGCGTCAACACCATGTGGCGCCCGGCGCGCACCAACAAAGGATCTTCGGTAACGGTGCGTAGCCGGGTGAGCGTGCGGCTCATGGCCGAAGCGCTTAAACCAAGACGACGCGCAGCACCAGCCACGCTGACTTCAGCAAGCAGCGCATCAAGGGCGATGAGTAAATTGAGATCGGGTTCAGTCATGGCTCATAGTATCTCGGCCAGAAAAATGAGGAAAGCGTAGCGCATTGGTGTAGCCCGCTTATGTTACAAAATTATTAAATTTTTATTACACACTAGACAGATCTGCACGGCTGACTTAGCTTGATGGTAACCTCCCGCGTAAAAGGCAGCAAAATGAGCGAGATATCGACACTGACCATCAAGATCCCTCTGGCACTGAAAGAGCAAATCAAGGCGATTGCCTTGGAGAACCAGCTTTCTTTGAGTGCAGAGGTTTGCCAACGGCTGGAAAACAGCTTCGAAGTCCCGGTCAAAGCCAGCAAGAAAGCGGCCCCGCTACACCATGACGATATCGATAATCAGGGCACCGAAGAGGAGATTGAACAACCCCTTAGCCAGAAAGAGCTCAAGAAGCTGCGTCAACTGCTGAAAGGCGGCGCGAAAAGCAGCAAGAAAAAATAAGGCTAAATGAATTTGTGGGCGATGAGCATTAACTCAGTGCCATGCCCCTCACCCTAACCCTCTCCCACAGGGAGAGGGTTAGGGTGAAGGTATAGTGATTCTTCATGAGCACCGGCTGAATCACCTTGGTTCCGAAGCGGTACGGGCCAATCAAGAGCTCCTGACAACTCCCTCTACTTTTGGTAGATGATTGGGACAATCGGGTCTGGAAATTCAGTGATGCAGCTTGGATTTGGTGGGCGATCGAGTTGGCTGAGATTACCTCCTTACTTCCAAAAAGCAGGGGCTAATAGTTCCCTCTCCCTGTGGGAGAGGGAACCGATCGAGTTGGGATGAAGGTATAGTGATTCTTCATGAGCACCGGCTGAATCACCTTGGTTCCGAAGCGGTACGGGCCAATCAAGAGCTCCAGACAATTCCCTCTACTTTTGGTAGATGATTGGGTCAATCGGGTCTGGAAATTCAGTGATGCAGCTTGGATTTGGTGGGCGATCGAGTTGGCTGAGATTACCTCCTTACTTCCAAAAAAGCAGGGGCTAATAGCTCCCTCTCCCTGTGGGAGAGGGTTGGGGTGAGGGGAAATTATTGCCCGTCCAGCCCGCGTATCGGTTTAACCGAAGACCAGGCCCGGCACGAAGGGCAATGCCAATAAAGTGAATGAGCGGTAAAACCGCATTTGTGGCAGCGGTAACGCGGTTTGGTGCGGATCTGCTCGCCCACCATGTCCCGTAGCAACAGCAGGCTTTCTTTGGCGCGCCCGTCTTCTGCATCTGCCAGATGGTAATCCATCAGGCGATAAAACACGCGCATGGTCGGATGGCGTTGCAACTGGCGATTGATGTACACCTGCACCACATCGCTCCCTTCCCGCTGCTCAATCACTTCCGCCAGCATCAGTTCCGCCGTAGCTCCGGTATTCTCCGCCACGCAACGTTTGAGGAAGTCTGCCCAGTCTTGCTGTTGTTGAGGCAAATGCTGGTAGCATTCCTGCAGCATCGGCAACGCTTCGCTGACCAGTTCTTTGTCTTGGTCCAATACGCGCGTCAGGGTTTCTACCGCCTTGGCATACTCTTCTTGCGCCATGAAAATGCGCCCAACCATGATCGACACGCGAGCACACTGTTTATCCGCCGAGGCAGCACGCTTGAGCAGGCTCATCGCCTTGTCCAGATCGTCGCTGCCCATCGCCTGCAGGGCCAGCTCACAATAAAAATGCGCGATCTCGATGCGCTGCTTTTCCTTACCCAGCTTGACCAGCTTTTCTGCCACTTCGATGGCTTTCTGCCAGTCGCTGGTTGCCTGGTGGATCACCAGCAACTGCTGCAGCGCGGAAACACGGAAGTCTTCTTCATTGATCAACTGGCTAAACATGTCTTCGGCGCGGTCATACAACCCGGCGGCCATATAGTCACGTCCCAGTTGCTGTATCGCCAGCAGACGCTGTTCGAAGGTTAGAGAAGCGCTTTCCATCAAGGCCTGATGGATGCGGATGGCGCGATCGACCTCACCACGAGAACGGAACAGATTGCCCAACGTCAGGTGGGCTTCAACGGTATTGCTGTCCTCTTTCAACATGTCGAGAAACAGATCGACCGCTTTATCCTGCTGGTTGGAAAGCAGGAAGTTAACCCCAGCCACGTATTCACGCGACAGGCGGTTGGCTTCCTGTTGTTTATCCTGCTGAGCACTTCTGCGCCCCATGTACCAACCGTACGCGGCAGCTACAGGCAGCAACAGAAACAGCAGCTCTAACATAACAGATTATTCCTTGCTGACTGCGGGCAACGATGCCGGCTCGACAGGTGCTTCGAGCTGCAGTTCCAGCCTTTTGATTTTCCGCTCTGCACGCCCAAGAGCAATGCGTGTGCGCAGATAAAATAACCCACAAATAATCCACCCCAGTACAAAACCAGCCCCAAACAGGGTGGCCAACAGAGTAGATACCGGATACTCGCCCTGAGCAACTAAATAGTTAAACGTCACCACCTGGTCGTTATGTGCGCCCAGCGTGATAGAAGCCACGAATATCACCAGAACCAATAAAAAAATCAGTAAATATTTCACATTCTTTCCCGCAATGCCGAGTGAATCGGATGAACTCTACCCTCAAGACCACAAACTGCAACCCAATGCGAGGTTTGCAGCCCACGGGTAATTGCCGTTAAGTGGCGTCCCTATGACTTAAGTTAGCATTTCCCGTCGTAGCAGGGAAACCCTGGCAGACGATAAAACCGCAGATCTGCTGGGATATTCAGCAACAAATGCAGCGCCTAAGCAAATGAATGAGAAAGCTTCTCAAAATCACGGGTTTGGTAAGATATGGGGGCGAAAGTACAGATTGCAATGCGGGATTAAAATCCGTGTTGATGCGGCCCCAGCTCGGAGCCGCCAATATGTGACAACGTCACGCTAAGACATAATCAACCCCCCATCCACGTTAATGGTCTGACCCGTTATGTAGCAAGCATCGTCAGAGGCAAGAAACGCCACCAGTCCGGCCACATCTTCAGGTTGCCCAGCACGCTTGAGGGGAATGCCTTCCACCCACTCCGCCATCAACTCCCCTTTGCCGTAACGTTTTTCCGGCGTACTGAGAATTTCGCCCCACACGCGGTCATTATATTCCCACATCTCGCTTTCAATAATCCCCGGGCAGAACGCATTGACGGTGATGTTATGGCAGGCCAACTCCAGCGCCAGGCTCTGGGTGATGCCAATCACCCCCATTTTGCTGGCAGCATAATGCGGCGTGTAAATGAATCCGTTACGCCCCTGACCGGACGAGGTGTTGATCAACCGTCCACTGCCCTGCTTCACCATATATTTAGCGGCCTCGCGGCAGCATAGCCACACGGCGGTAGTATTGACCGCCAAAACCTTTTCAAAATCGCTTTTGGGCATTTCATCAAAGCGATCGATGGTGATCACCCCGGCATTTTGGATTGATACGTCAATACGGCCAAAGGTCTCCCAGGCTTGTCGATACATATCGCTAACCTGTGCCTCATCGGTGACGTCCAGTTTCACCGCAACAATCTGCACCGGATGCCGCTGACGTAGCTGTTCGGCCGTTTCGAAAATGCGATCGCTGTTCGATGCCACCACCAGGTTGGCCCCACGCGCAGCAAAGCGTTCTGCTATGCCAGCACCGATGCCCCGGCAAGCGCCGGTCACTACTACCGTTTTACCGCTAAATTGCTGTTTCATGCTGCTCCCTCGGTTTCGCAAAATGTCGATTCTGGTTGCCATAGCGTGCGCTGCACCGCCTGCTGCCAGCCCAGATAACTTTCTTTCAGCAACAGGTGCCGCTGCATATCAGGTTGGAATTCGTCATGTTCGGGCAACAACGCCAGCAACTGTCGGTCTGACAACGCAAAGCGTTGCCGCATAGCCAACAATGCGGCTCCGATGGCCGAAAGCTCCGGCGTATTGCTGCGCGCGAC
This sequence comes from Serratia sp. (in: enterobacteria), assembly GCF_046715635.1. Taxonomy (GTDB): domain Bacteria; phylum Pseudomonadota; class Gammaproteobacteria; order Enterobacterales; family Enterobacteriaceae; genus Chania. Next base: position 10,594 of record NZ_JBKJYW010000100.1, on the reverse strand, counting down.
CGGGCAACCCAGCAAATCGGCCTGGAATTGCATCAGCCAGTCGTTACGGCTTGGTCCACCATCGGCCATCAGGCATTGCAGTTGGAAGCCTGGATGCTGACGGAGTGCCCCGATCACATCGGCAATCTGATAGGCCACCGCTTCCAGCGAGGCACGGATCACATGAGCGCGCTGAGTCCCCCGGCTTAGGCCACAGATCACTCCTCGAGCACGGTCATCCCACCAGGGAGCACCGGTGCCGGTCAGGGCAGGAACAAAGTAGACCCCTTCAGTACTTGCAACGCTGGCTGGCAGCTCACTGAGTAATCGCTGATCGGTGATCTCCATGTGCGTAATGCCCAGCATCCAGGCAACGGCATCACCGGTATGGGGAATGTTGCCCTCAAGGGCATATTGCGCACGGTTTCCATCGTGCCAGGCGATGGTCGTAGCCAGTGGGGTGATGCCATGACAGAGATCGTCAACCGGGGCCATAACCGAAGATCCGGTGCCGTAGGTCGCCTTGACCCCGCCCGCCAGCCCTAAGCCATGCCCATACAGCGCGGCATGGGAGTCGCCAATCATGGCGCAGATGGGAATACCGTCGGCGATCCCTGCAACCCCGTGAGTGACGCCAAAATGATGGCTAGATGGGCACACCTGTGGCAGCGCCAGTTCAGGAATGCCGAATAACTTCAGCATGTCCTGGTCCCAATGCCCAGTAGACAGGTTGAGTAATTGCGTGCGCGCCGCATTGGAACGATCGCAACAAAACTGCTGGCCGCCGGTCAGATGCCACAGTAACCAGGCATCTACCGTACCCAGGCACACCTCCCCCTTTTCTGCCTGCTGTTGCCCTTGCGGCGTATTGTCCAATAGCCAACGCATTTTAGAGGCGGAAAACAGCGGGGCTATGGGTAACCCGGTAACCTGACGGATAAAATCGTCTTGTTTATCACGGCGCAATTGATCGCAAAATGCGGCACTGCGTGAGCATTGCCAGGTGATGGCAGGGCCAATCGGCTGGCCATTATGACGATACCAGCCCATGGCCGTTTCACGTTGGTTGCTGATGGCGATGGCGGCAACGCGGTGTTCACCTACCTGGGCAATCGCCTCACGTAGCACCGTCAACGAGGCTTCCAGCAGGGCTTCTCCGCGCTGTTCCACCCAGCCCGCCTGTGGCGTTTGTAACGTCAGAGCACGGCTGCTGGTGACGATCACCTTGCCCGCTGAATTCACTACTATCGCTTTGGCATTGCTGGTTCCCTCATCCAATGCCACCACACAATCGCGCTTATCCATGGCTCACCTCGGCCAGCGGCGGTGCCGCTTTCTTTTCATGGCGCTGCATCAGGGTCACTTTGCTCTGCAAGCGCTGCTGGAACTGGTCAATGACCACGGCGGTCACGATCACCAGCCCTTTGATCACCATCTGCCAGAATTCGCTGACGCCCAGCATCACCAGGCCGTCCGCCAGGAACACGATAACAAAGGCACCAATGATCGAGCCAAACACCCTCCCGCGACCGCCGCTGAGCGCAGTACCGCCCAGCACCGTGGCTCCGATGGCGTCCATTTCAAACATGTTGCCGGTCATCGGGTGCGCCGTTTGCAACTGCGAGGCGATAACCAACCCAACCAGAGCAGCACACATACCGGAGAAGGCGTAAACAAACATCTTCACTTTGACGATCGGCACACCGGAAAGCCGGGCCGCCGACTCATTGCCGCCAATGGCGTAGATGTAACGGCCCAGCGGCGTTTTCTTGGTGATATAAATCCCCAGTAACACCACCACCACCATCAGCCAGATCGGATTGTAGATGCCCAGGAAGGTGCCGGACCCCAGCGTGGCAAATCCGGTATTCCCCAGCGGCTCCACCCCCACCAGATTGGGGTAGGTTTTGCCATCGGCGGTCAATAACGCTGCACCACGGGCCACATACATCGCCCCCAGTGTGCAGATAAATGGCGCCACGCCCAGTTTGGTGATTAGGGTGCCGTTCACCAGGCCGATGGCGATCCCGGCGATAGCCACCACGATAAATACTTCGTACACATTGAGAAATAACAGGTTGCCGCCACCGATCGGGATGCCCACCGTCAGCAATGCGCCAGCGATCATGCCGCAAACACCGGCCACCGCCCCCACAGAAAGATCAATGCCGCCGGTCAGGATCACCAGCGTCATCCCCACGGCCAGCAACCCGGTAATGGCCACGTGCTGGGTCATGATCAGCAGGTTGGACACCGTCAGGAAATTGGGCACCATGCTGCTGAAAAACAGCACCACCAGCAGCAAGGCGATAAAGGTGCGCGCCTGCAGCAAATACATGTACAACCGGTATTTGGTTTGCATCTTGTTATCCTTAAGCATGAGGGGTTGAGGCACGGATCAGTATTTCGCGGTCGGCTTGTTCACGGGGAAGATCGGCCGTGAGCTTGCCATCGGCCATGACCATCACCCGGTCCGCCAGCGACACCACCTCATCCAGTTCAGAGGACGAAAACATCACCGCCAGCCCCTGGCGCGCCATGGCCCCGATCAGGTGATACACGTCGGTTTTCGCCCCTACATCGATCCCGCGTGTCGGTTCGTCGAGAAACACCACCTGCGGCCCGGTCAACAGCGCCTTGCCCAGCACCACCTTCTGCTGATTGCCGCCGCTCAGTGAGGTGACGGGCAATCCCGCATCGCTGACCTTGATTGCCAGCTTTTCGATCATGCCGTTGACGATGGCAGCTTCGCGTTGATCGCCGATCGGCTTTACGGCGTTGCGCCCCAGGCTGGACAGCGTCATGTTGGCCTGGATCGACATCATCTGCACCAGACCTTCCGCTTGCCTGTCTTCCGGCACCAGTGCCATGCCGCCGCGCATCCGATCACGAAAGCTGGTGCGCTCCACATTTTTGCCGTTAAGCAGGATCTGGCCGGAGGTTTGACGCATCACGCCGTTGATCACTTTGAACAGTTCGGTTCGCCCTGCCCCCAGCAAGCCATAAATGCCGATAACCTCACCCCGACGCACCGAGAAACTCACGTCGTTCAAGCGGTAGCCGCCATTCTCATGCGGCAGCTTCAGGCCGTTCACCCGTAGCACTTCTTCACCCTTTTCTGCCGGGACGTAATCGAAGTGCTTTTTCTTCTCACCGACCATTTTTTCAATGATCCAGGGAATGCTGACGTTGGCGATTTCCTCCGCCGCCACAAAGCGGCCATCGCGGAAGACCGTAACCCGATCGCCAATCTCCATCAGTTCTTCCAACCGATGAGAAATGTAGATCAGTGTCACCCCGCGTTTTTTCAAATCGGCAATCACCTTGAACAGGGTGCGCACTTCCACCTGGCTGAGTGCGGAGGTTGGCTCGTCCATGATCAGCACTTGCGTATCCTTCGCCAGCGCGCGGGCGATTTCGACCAGTTGCTGATGGCCGATCGCCAAACTGCCCAGCAAAGTATGAGGATCGACATTCAGTTCAAGCCGCTCCAGCAGGGTTTTGGCCAACTGATACTGATAGTCCACATTGATCCGGCCGCGCTGGAAAAACTCGTTACCCATAAAGATGTTGTCCATCACGGACATGTTGGGGAACAGGTTCAACTCCTGAAAGATGATGCTGATACCGTGCTTTTCCGCCTGATGCGTGGAGTGCAGGTCGATCTCATGTCCCTCCAGTTCGATTCTGCCAGAAGACGGCCGCTCCACTCCTGCCAGCAGTTTCATCATGGTGGATTTGCCAGCACCGTTTTCGCCAATCAGCACGTTGACCTTATTGCGAAACACCTGATAGTTGACGCTGTCGAGCGCCGTGACGCCGGGATAGCGCCGCGAAACGTTATGGGTCTGGATAATGACAGGGTTACTCATAACTGCTCCTCAGGGTTGGATGCGTACCGGCGTGATCAGCATCGGGGGGGCAGGCAGTTGCCAACTGGTGAATACGCCATACACGGTGATCTTATCGCCCACCTTTGGGGTAAAATCGGCCAGTTCGGCCATCGACGCCTGATTAATGGCTTTGGCGAAATCCCCAAACAGGGTCTGATCGTTAAAATCGCCATACCCCAGACCACGATAGCTGTCGCGCAACACCGTGCCGCGGTACACCGGGCCAAGCTGCACGTCCACGCTCTCTATCGGACCAGCGGCAATTTTGAGCGTCAGGCGGCCACTGCGAGATTGCGTATTGATGGCCGTAATTTCCCCGCTGACCTGGGTACTGAAATGGCAAGGGAACTCCGGTTGCGCGCGATAACCCAATTGCTGGCAGGCGGTGTCAAAATCCTTGGCCTGCTCAATCTGGGCAATCAGGCTTGCCAGCGGCACGGCACTTTTCATCACCTGCGGCACCATCTGCTCGCGGTAAATCGACCCGGCCTGTGCCAGATGCGGATTTACCGGGCTTTGTAGCGCCGCCAACTCCTTTTGTGAAACAATGCGGCAACCGCTCAGAACCATGACAGCAGCCATTGCCAGCGCAATACGCTTGGACATAAAAACCTCCAGTTACACCCCGCCGTAACGGGGTGTAAAAATTGCCATGACCCTGTTGGTTACTGCTTATAGTTGAACTCGTTGACTTTGCTGGCATTATTCTGGTCGATCAGTATGCCGCGGAACATAATGCGTTCTTTACCGGTGTAGCTGCCGGACTTGAAGTAACCATCCAGGATCTCCACGCCCTGGCTGGCAATCGCCTGGGCTTGCAACATCACGCTGGCATACAGGCTGCCATTGAGGATCGCGTCACGCTCATCGTTGCTGCCATCGATACCCACCACAGTCACATCATTACGCCCTGCCGCTTTCAGTGCGGCCACCACCCCCAGCGCCACTGGCCCGTTACCACAGATGACACCTTTAACATCTGGATGCGCCTGCAAGATGCTGTCCATGATGCGTTTGCCTTCCAGCAGGTTACCTTTGGCATCCTGACGCGCTACGCTGGCCATTTCAGGGTACTGATCGATGACGTTGTGGAAGGATTGTGAACGCGTCACGCAGTTGTTGTCGGCCAGGTTGCAGGTCAGCTCGGCGTATTTGCCGGTTTCCCCCATTTTCTCAACGAACTGGTTGGCCACATCGGAACCGGCCTGGAAGTTGTTATGGGTGATCTGCGCCAGTGCCACACCATCAACCGGGATTTCGCGGTTGATCAGCACCACCGGGATCCCCGCATTCTTGGCCTGCTGCACCGCCGCAACGCTGGCCTGCGAATCGGCATTGTCCAGCACAATACCCTGCACTTTGCGGCCAATAACCAGGCTGATCAGTTCCCCCTGACGTTTTACATCTTCGCCATGGGAGAGCACCAGCGTGCTGTAGCCCAGCGCTTTGGCCTTGTTTTCGGCCCCTTTGGCTTCAGCGGAGTAATAGGGGTTATCCAGTGAATTAACCAAAATGGCAATGGTGCCTTTTTCCGCAGCCTGAACGGGCATCAGGGTACAGCCAGCAAGGAGTGTCAGGTAAGCTGCTATCTTTTTCATGATGTTGTTCTCTTATCGTTGTGTTGAACATCGTCTGGTGTTGGCGATCGGAGCGGTGCCGGTTACCAAATGGTAAAACCGCCGTCGATCATCAGGTCCGCACCGGTAATCATGTCGCTGCCGTTACTGGCAAAGAACAGGATTGCCGCTGCAATTTCATCGGTATAAGCAAAGCGCCCCAGCGGGATCAGCTTTTTCATTTCCTCGCCCTTCTCTCCCCGCCAGGCTTTTTCACCCATCGGCGTCAGTACCACGGTTGGCGATAAGGTGTTGACCGTGATCCCATGAGCGGCCCACTCTTTGGCCATTACCTTGGTCATGCCCAACAGCCCCGCCTTGGCCGAGGTATAGGCGCAGTGGTTATCAATGGCGATAGAAGCGGCCTGAGAGGCGATATTGATGATTTTGCCGCCGTGCTTGGCCGCGATCAGACGTTGAGCGAAGGCCTGTGAGCATAAGAATGGCCCGGTCAGGTTGACGGCAAGATGCCGTTGCCATTCGTTGAAAGCGATCTCGGTGACGGGCTGCAAATTAACGTATCCGGCACAGTTCACCAGAATATCCAAACGCCCCCAGCATCGCTGTGCCGCGCTAAAGGCCGTGGCCACCGACTGAGGATCGGCGACATCACAGACCTGATATGCGACCTTCTCCTCCCCCAGTTGCTGCTTTATCGACGCCACTCTTTCCTGTTCAAAGGCCGGATACAGCAAGACCAACTTAGCGCCTTTCTCCAGCAGCATCTGGTTGGCCGCCATGGCAATACCGCCAAGCCCACCGGTCACCACCGCCACTTTGCCAGCCAAGGACATCTGCGTGTCGACACCGTAGCGTAAGTTGACGTCGTATTCGTTTTGGCTCATCGCATTCTCCTGTTATTTATTCAACTGCTGATGCAAACCTGCAGCGTCGATCGCATATTGCTGGCGCAATGCGGCACGGCTGCTGCTGTGGGTAAACTCATACGCCGGCACCCCCAATGGAACGAATGTCTGGCGCAGTTGATGTTTGAGTAGCAGTTCGCTGATGATGGTGGCCAGCCCACCGCTGAGAACATGTTCTTCTATGGTGATCACGCGCTGGTGTTCGCGCATCAACGCCACCACAGCCGACTCATCCAATGGCCACAGCGAAGGTAGCGAGACCACGGTAGGATCGTCTCCCATCGCCAGCACTTTCATTGCCTCATGTGCCAGAGTTCCCAGGCAGAACACCACGCTGCCCGTCCCTTCGTGCAACACTTCTGGCTGCCCTGGGCGGAAGCGGTAGTCATCCCCATGCAGCAGTGGCAGTTTGTCGCTATCCATGCGGATGTAAGCCGGCCCAGGATTGGCGATCACGTGGCGTACAATCTCAGCCGCCTGCCGCCCGTCGGCCGGGGCATAAACCGCCAGATTGCCCAAGGTGCGAGCAATGGCGATGTCATTCATACAATGGTGAGTCGCACCAAGCGGGCCGTAACCAAAACCGGCGTTCAACCCCAGCATTTTTACGTTGGTGGCCGAATAGCAGATATCGTTCTTCATCTGTTCGTTAGAACGAGCGAACAGGAACGGTGCGGCGTTGGCAGTAAACACGGTACGGCCGCTGAGCGCGATCCCGGCCGCCATGCCCACCATATTCTGTTCGGCAATACCGACGTTAACCACCCGCTCTGGATAGGCTTGTTCGAATGGGCCAATTTTTGAGGTTGACGTCGAGTCTGCCACCATCACAGTCAGATCGGCGCCAGCCTGTTGTTGTTCAATCAGCGTGGTGATCACGGCATCACGTAAGTCCTGCATGATTAATCCTCCAGTTCTGCCAGCGCCTGCGCCAGCTGTTGAGCGTCAGGGATGGAATGGTGCCAGGCGGGGACATTGGCCATAAATGACACCCCATGCCCTTTCTCGGTGTTAGCCAGGATCACCCGTGGTTTATCCTGTCCAGGACGAGTGAGGGCTTCGATCAGCGCCTGCGGATCGTGTCCGTTACACTCGATCACTTCAAAACCAAAGGCTTGCCATTTATCGGCCAGGGGCTCCAGCGGCATGATATCTTCGGTTTTGCCAGCCAGTTGCAGCCGGTTGCGATCGACAATGGCAATCAGGTTATCCAGTTTGAATTTGCTGGCGGACATGGCCGCTTCCCAGTTAGAACCCTCCGCCAGTTCGCCATCTCCAAGCAGTACAAACGCACGGCGATGCGCTCGGCCCGCCAGCTTGTTGCCCAATGCCAATCCGACGGCAATCGGCAAACCATGCCCCAAACCACCCGAGTTGATCTCCACCAGTTCAGGCAGTTTTTGATGGATGGGGTGCCCGGCCAGCAGGGTGTCGTCCCCCATGTACTGATCGAGTACCGCGGGATCCAGCAGCCCCATGGCGGCACAGCTGCAATAAAAACCCCCGGCACCGTGGCCTTTCGACAGGATAAAACGATCCTGATCGGGACGAACCTGGGAGCGATCCATCACCGCCATATACAGCGTGCAGATGATGTCGATTTCTGACAGATCGGCACCGGTGTGGCCCTTGCCCGCTTTATGGTTCATGGTCACAACGTAACGACGAGCCTGCCGCGCCGTTTGGTTAATCGTCTGAATGTCCATCATCACCTCATGTTGGCTTTTCGTTTCATCGCTCTGACACCATGAACAGCCGATAAAAACGAATCATTGATTTTCGAACGAAATCATATATTGCAAATTCGATAATTGTTGTGCGGCAGATCAAATTTCAAACAAAACCGTATCGATAATAAAAAGCCATTAAAAACAGTAGCGCGGCGTTGTGACGCCCATTAATCCGCGCTAAAACCGGTTTTATCCTCTAGATTGTTAACTTTTCTGGTACCATCATTTTCAAATAAAAACCAATGATGTATCCCGAGTTATCAATGGCTTTATCACTTCAAGCGGGCTAAAATCCGGCGCATCAGCGGTGATATCCGGCACGGGTAGCCCGCGGCACGCGAGGGAGTATTTCGATTGAAAAGCAAAAGTGAACAGCTGGCGGAAATGCAACACCGGCGGGAGAAGATCCTCGACATGATCCGTGAGGACGGCTCGGCCACGGTAAAAATGTTGACGGAAACCTTCAATCTTACCGAGGCCACCATCCGTACCGATTTACGCGTGTTACAACAGCAAGGGTATGTGCAGCGTTTTCATGGGGGAGCCACGCTGGTTGATGGCAAACAAAATACCCATGCGCTGCTGTTGGAGCGGCAGATCAATCTGACGGAAAAGGATCGTATCGGGGAGTTGGCGGCAAGCTTTATCGAACCGGGCGATACCATCATTCTGGATTCGGGCACCACTACCACGGCGATTGCCAACCACCTTAGCCATATCAAAAAGCTTTCGGTGATCACCACCGGGGTCAATATCGCCTTACAACTCGGCGGCGAGCCAGGCGTCAACATTCTGCTGACTGGCGGTACGTTCAAATTCCCAACGCTGTCGACCTCCGGGGACAAGGCCGCTAGCTTCTTCGAAAACGTTTTGGCGCAGAAACTGTTTCTGGCAACCGCCTGCATTTCACCGCGCCTGGGGCTGAGTTTTCCGAGTGAAACCGATATCAAGGTCAAGATGGCGATGATCAACGCGGCCAATACGGTGTATGTGGTGGCGGACTCCAGCAAAATCGATAAGGTTTCGATGTTTGCACTGCCCTGTGACTGGAGCCATATCAACTACTTGATCACCGATGCAGGGATCAGTCCTACGGTGGTGCAGGCATTTGAGAAACTGGGTGTGAAGGTGCTGATCGCAGGTGCCTGAATGGCACCTGCATATTACTTCTCGCGCTCTCGCTTGCTGATTTCCTGCTGCTCCTGCGGTGGAATGGTGAGTGGCCCAAACCAACGCTGAGTCAGCCAACTGGCCAGCGTAACCAGCAGCCAGCTAATGATAATCGCCATCGCCAGATCCCGCGGCCAGTGCATGCCGAGCATCAGACGGCTCCCCATCACACCAAACGCCCAAACCATCAGCACCACTACGGTTTTATAGTGCCGTCGCGGCCACAACAGCCCAACCCCCAGCAATGCCCAAGTGGCAGCAAACATCGTGTGGCCAGAAGGGAATGAAAAACCGGTCTCGAACTGCCAGTGTTTGCTCAACCATTCCGGCACCAGAGCTTGTTCCCGCAACTGCTCTTTGACCAGGGCGCTACGCTGTTTTCTGTCCAACGAGTAGAAGTATTTTTCATCAATCTGATGGGTCGACTCCAGCCACATGACAAATGGCCGCGGTGCCTGCACCTGCTCTTTGATGGAAGACTTGACCGCCTGCCCAATACCGATCGCCGCAGACAACAGGATGAACAGCCCCACCGCCGGTTTCAGCCGAAAGCGCAAACACCACAGAAACCAGGCCGACAGGATCAGGCTGGTGAGAATACCCCAGGGTGCAGTCACGGTTTCTGTAACCCAGAACAGCGCTTTCAACAAGCCGTCATTACCACCGGGTTGCCAACGCCAACCAACAAGCCAGACCACCAGCGGCAGCAACATCAGCACAATCGCTCCGGTCGCCGTGCGTTTTACTATCTTTAACATCCAGTTATCCTTCAACTCAGGGTAACTCGCAGTGTAACAATCTTGCGAACTCAGCAAAACAAGAGAAATTAGGTGGATAACTGACCTATTGTAGCAATAGGGGCGGTAAAACGCCGGATGCTGCTTTGCTGAGCACCACTCGGCCAGAAGTTATGGCAAAATAGCCGGCAAAGAATGAAATAGCGATCGTCGCCGTCTGTTTTAATGCTGGTCAGTCCCCTGTTCCAGTCGTAGGATGCACGCAGCGATTTGACAGGTAGTGTTTTTGGAGAGTGACATGCAGCTTAAACGTGTGGCGGAAGCCAAACTGCCAACACCATGGGGTGATTTTCTGATGGTGGGGTTCGAAGAACTGGCCACTGGGCAGGATCACCTGGCACTGGTTTTCGGCGATATTACCGGCGAAACACCGGTCCTCTCACGGGTTCATTCCGAATGTCTGACCGGTGATGCGCTGTTCAGCCTGCGCTGTGACTGTGGTTTTCAACTGGAAGCCGCGTTGGAACAGATCGCCGAGGAAGGCCGTGGCATTCTGCTGTATCACCGCCAGGAAGGCCGTAATATCGGTCTGTTGAACAAGAT
>NZ_JBKJYW010000099.1:0-8237 GCF_046715635.1 Serratia sp. (in: enterobacteria) | reverse complement strand
TCCACGCTAAAATTGCTGATTGCCGAATGGACAGCCTGCATAAGTTGTCCCGCAAACTGATAAACGAGAACCAAGTTGTTTGCGTTGAATCCCTGAAAGTGAAAAACATGCTCCGTAATCCCAAACTATCGAAAGCGATATCCGATGCCGGATGGGGTGAATTTGTGCGGCAGCTACAGTACAAGGCGAAAGGGTCTGGGCGTTCTGTCGTTGCCATAGATCAGTTTTTCCCGTCCTCAAAACGCTGTAGCTGTTGCGGCTTCACCATGGAAAAAATGCCACTTGATGTTCGTAACTGGCACTGCCCTGAGTGCGGCGCTGAGCATGATCGAGATATCAACGCGGCGCGTAATATCAAAGCTGCCGGGCTGGCAGTGTTAGCCCACAGAGAGCCTGTAAATCCTGAATCGCAGCACGCGGCTTAGGTTCGGCTCTGTGAAGTGGGTATCCTCGCCCTTTAGGGCGGGGAGCAGTCAAAGACGACCGAAATCCTGTAGCCTCAATGCGATAGCTTATTTAAGGTGATTTCGCCGGGCGGTGCAACCGTGTGGAGCAAGATCTGTGGAGATCAAACTCGCTACGTAGGAGCGCTGCATGCTGCGACTGTTTGGATAATCAATGGTGAGCCGGTGCCCACTGTTTCCCCTCACCCCAACCCTCTCCCCAAAAAGGAGAGGGGGCAGGTACGGCGCTATAGTCAGGTATGAGAGACAATCTGTAACACCAACGATCAAGTCAAAACGTAGGAGCGCTGCAATGCTGCGCCCGTTGTGGTGTTTACTGCTGGGACGGTTTGGCGGCGCTGTTCTCCCGTATTTCTTTGACCTGATCGGCGGTGACCGGAGCGGCGTTATTCCCCCAACTGGTGCGCACAAAAGTGGCAATCTGGGCCACCTGCTGGTCGCTCAGACGCCAGCCAAAGTCCGGCATGGTTAGCCCGGTAGGGGCGTCTATAGTCATCGGCGTACGTGAACCATGCAGAATGATGCTGATCACAGAAGACGGATCTTCCGCCAGCAACGCCGGGTTATGCACCAACTGCGGGAAGGTATTGCGATAACCTTGGCCGTCGCTGCGATGGCAGGCGGCGCAGTTGTCCAGATAAGCCTGACCACCTGGGTCGGTGGTGTAGAGTGCCAGCGGCTGGTTGGCCGTTGGCGTTTTTTGCTCATCCCCCGCAGGCAGCGATTTCAGATAGGCGGCGATCGCCTGCAAATCCTCGTTACTCAGGTGCTGAGTGCTGTCTTGTACCACGTTTACCATGGAGCCAAAGGCGGCAAATCTGTCGCTGTGGCCGGTTTTCAGGAAACGGGTCAGATCTGCCGCGTTCCAACTACCCAGCCCGCTAATCGCATCGCCACGCAGGCTGGCGGCGTGCCAACCCTCCAGCGTCCCGCCGCTCAGATAGGCGTCATCCGTCTGATTCAGCGCCTTCTCCTGGAAGCCGATGCCGCGTGGCGTATGACAACTGCCACAGTGGCCCAATCCCTGTACCAGATAGGCCCCACGGTTCCATTGAGCGCTTTGGTTAGCGTCTGGCTGATAGACGCCATCCTCACGGAATATGCCGTCCCACATCGCCAACGGCCAGCGCATATTCAGCGGCCACGGGATATCGCTGGCCCGATTTTGCTGCGCGACTGGCGTTACCCGTTGGGTGAAGTAGAGATACAGATCGCGTATATCCTCATCATTGATCTTGGCGAAAGAGGGATAGGGCATAGCCGGGTACAGCCGAGTACCATCACGCGTAATGCCTTTGCGCAGGGCGTCGGCAAACTCTTGTTGGGTGTAGGCACCGATGCCGGTGGTCTTGTCCGGGGTGATATTGCTGGAATAGATCGCGCCAACCGGGGTGGTCATCTTCAGCCCACCGGCGAACGCCATGCCACCTGGCGCAGTATGGCAGGCGGCACAGTCACCGGCGCGGGCCAGATATTCACCATGAGCGATTTGCCTGACCAGTTGGGTATCCTCAGCGGCCTGAGCGCTGGCGCTTAATACCAGCAAGGCCAGCAGCGAGGGGATTAATCCTTTCATCGTCTTCTCCTAGCGTATCAGGCCTGTACCAACGGGCCGGGATTTTTCAGATACTGATTACGGATTGCCTCCGCCGAATAATAGGCCAGCGCACCGACGATCCCGGTGGGGTTATAAGCCAGGTTCTGCGGGAAGGAACAAGCTCCGGTAACAAACACGTTGGGTACGTCCCAGCATTGCAGGTACTTATTCACCACGCTGGTTTTTGGGTTGTCGCCAGTGATTGCTCCGCCGGTGGTGTGGGTGGATTGATACGGGCGCACGTCATAGTGCGAGCCGTTGCCCATCACCGAAATCGCCATCTGTTTCGGCTGCATGGCTTTGGCGATGTTCGCCATCTTGCTGGTAATGTGCTGGGTCATTTTGATCTCATTAGCCTTCCAGTCGAAGGTCATGCGCAGCAGCGGTAGCCCGTAGGCATCCCGATAGGTGGGGTCGAGATCGAGATAGCAGTCGCGATAGGGCATCACCGAACCTTCAGAGCCAATGCTCATCGAGTGCTGATAATTATCTTTGATACCCTGCTTCCAACCGCTGCCCCAGGTGGGTGTCCCCGGCGGTAACGACATCTGTTGGATCGGGCGGCCACCGGTACGGGTGGCGGAAATATAGGCGCCGCCGATAAAGCCCAGCGCGCTGTGATCGAAGTTTTCCGAATTGAAATCGTCGATCACCGTGCCAGCGGCTCCGGCACCGATAAACGGATTGAAGTGGGTGTCCTTGTCGTAAAACAGCGAAATGCCGCTGTTCATCTGATAGGCGTAGTTCTTGCCAACGACCCCTTCACCGGTGACTGGGTCATAAGGTTTACCGATGCCGGAGAGCAGCAGCAGACGCACGTTATGCAACTGGAAGGCGCTGAGGATCACCAGATCTGCTGGCTGCTCAATCTGTTGACCCTGGGCGTTGACGTAGGTGACGCCAGTGGCCTTTTTGCCGCTGCTGTCCAGATTGACCTTGATGACCTGCGACTGGGTGCGTAATTCAAAGTTTTTCCGCTTCATCAGCACCGGCAGAATGGTGGTCTGTGGTGACGCCTTGGAGTACATAAAGCAGCCGAAGCGCTCACAGTAACCGCAGTAGTTACAGGGGCCGAGTTGCACGCCGTAGGTATTGGTATAAGGCTCGGAGCAGTTAGCGGCTGGAATGCTGAACGGATGATAACCAAGAGCTTCGGCCGCTTTGCCAAACAGCGAGCCAGAATAGAGCTGTTTGAGGGGCGCGGTGGGGTACTCGCTAGTGCGTGGCCCTTCGAACGGGTTGCCGCCTTTGACGATGTTACCTTGTAGGTTACCCGCCTTGCCTGCGGTGCCACAGACCCGCTCGAACTTATCGAAGTAAGGCTCCAGCTCGGTGTAACTGAGAGGGTAATCCTGCAACAACATGCCTTCTGGCACCCATTTGTCGCCATACTTTTCTGTCACCGTCGTACGCATTTTCAGATCGGCGGGCAGGGCGCGCCAGTGCATGCCGTTCCAGTGGACGCCAGCACCGCCAACGCCGTTGCCGGGCAAAAAGGATCCAAGCTGACGATAAGGCACGGCGAAATCCGCTGGCGTGTGGCGCACGGTGACGGTTTCGTGCGCCATCTCCTGCTCCAGTTTCAGACGGATGCCATAGGTCAATTCGTCGGCAATCCGTGGATAGACAAAATCAGGGTAGGTATCGCGCTGCTCACCACGCTCCAGTGCCAATACGCTCAGGCCGGTTTCGGTCAGTTCGATGCCCATAATGGCGCCGGTCCAGCCAAATCCGACAATCACCACGTCTACCGGTGGCTTTTTTATCGTGCTCATTTATGCATTCCTTTTGCTGGAGATACTTACCGGGCCAAGGGGATAGGGTTGATTGGGATGGTCAACCCAGTCGGTGTAATCCGCCCGCGCACCCGGGAAACCGATCAGTTTCCATGAGGCCATCGACTGGTTACCGCCGTGCTGCGGATCGGCCAGATAACCCTCTTTGGTGTTTTGCAGCAGTTGGTTGAAAAAGGCTTTGCCGCCCAGGTCTTCGGCGTCCAACTCACCTTTCTCCAGTGCCGCCAGGATTTGCTCTTGCTGGGCATGCTCCAGATCCGCAAAGGCTTGCTGGTACTGCTGCTGGCAGTGCGCATTGAGGCCGCGAATGCCAATGCGGTAGGTATCACGCGGCGTCAGTTTGGACTGATAGCCCAGCTCAGGGGCCGAAGGGACAAACGGCGGGTGCATATACCACAGCCCGCCGTGGCCATAAGGCGTTTCCATCTGCTTATCGATAAATATCGGCACGTCTTCTTCGACGGCGCCGGGGCCATTGCTATCGCTGGGAATCAGTCGATCGCAGGCCGCCAGCAGGAAGCGCCATTCGTCGTTATTGAAATATGCGGGAACATAGTGAGAGGAGACACCCGCCGCCGAGGCTGGTGGGGGCGTCATCGTCAAAACGCCGGTGCCCCCAGCGGCAGCCAGCGGTATTAGTGCCAGCGTTTTCTTTAGAAAGTTCCGCCTAGGCGGTTCTGGAGAGTGCTGTCGAGACATAATTCCACCTTGAATATGTTTCACAGAAATGCCCGCGCGGCCGCTGTCTTGGGCCGTAAATACGGGCAAAGGGAGAGGTTACGCCAGTACCAATAATAATTAGCAAGCTACTGGTATGGTGATCTTAGTTTAAGTCTTGGCCGGGAAGACAAACAATAAAGCATCTGTTTCAAAACATTATCTTTACATTGCTTTTGATTTAGATCATTTGATTAACAATTCATCTTGACTATTGTGCCTAACAAGCAGTGGCTGATTGGTCTAGTCGGTGAGGTTAATTGGCCTATAGGATGCGATCTGGCATCGGTATATGCTGTTGGGATAACCTGTTTTTGCAGCAACCAGACGGAATACTTTTATGGCGATAAATCAATATGGTCAGCCGGTGGGTGAACCCTTGGTGCAATGGCATGCCTTGCCACGGCCGCAGGAGGTGACGCTGACGGGCAAATTTTGCCGCCTCGCGATGTTGGATGCCGAGCGGGACTTTGCCGCGCTGTTTGCGGCTTACCAGCTAGCGCCAGATGGACGCGACTGGACTTATCTAATGAGTGAGCGGCCAGATAGCCCGCAGGAACTGCGTGCGCATCTGGAACACCTGCAGGCCAACCCGGCGCTGGTGAATCTGGTGGTATTCGATTTAGCCACCGATCGGCCCGTCGGCACGGTGGCCTTTATGCGAATTGAAGAGGCCAGCGGGGTGTTGGAAATTGGCCACGTCTGTTGGTCACCGTTGATGAAGCAGCGCTCCTGCGCCACTGAGGCGATTTACCTGATGCTGCACTTTACCTTTGATGAGTTGGGCTACCGCCGCTGTGAATGGAAATGCGATAGCCTGAATGCGCCTTCCAGGCAGGCGGCGCAACGCTTTGGTTTCCACTACGAAGGGCGTTTTTTGCAGGCGTTGGTCACCAAGGGCCGCAACCGGGATACCGACTGGTTCGCTATGATCGACCAAAACTGGCCGCAACTGCGTAGTGCGTTCGAAGGTTGGTTGGCTGACGAGAACTTTGACACCGATGGCCAACAGATACAGCGTTTGCAGGCGTTTATGCCGTGATACGCAGGGGCGAACATGCGTATGTTCGCCCCTTATGTTGCTTACTGCTCGGTCAGCGCCGCTTTATTTCTTACCTGTTTAGCCTCAAAGCGGGAAATCCACCACCAGGCCAGAGCCGAGAATACCGCGGTCATACAGACGTTGATAAAGAAGGCTTTCATCAGATCGACCCCCGGTGGGAATGCCGACGCCGTCATACTGACCACAAAAATGGTGATCAGCACCGAAACCACGCCCATGCCGAATTTACGCGACCCCATGCGGAACTCGCGCGGCGTATCGTCATGCTTCCAGCGGAACACGAAGTAGGCCACCATGATGAAGATTGGCGGCAGCATCGCCGTACCCGCCGTCAGGTTGATGGCGGTGTTCATCATCTGCTGTACCGATTCGGAACCAAAGCCGTTAACCACCAACATCACGAACACGAAGGCAAATTGCCACCATGCGGCACGAACCGGAACGCCATGCTTGTTCAGCTCGGTGGTTTTCTGGCCGTAAACGCCTTTCGGGATCTCGGAGAAGTGGATCTTCACCGGCGCGGAGGTCCACATCATCATCGAACCAAAAATGGCGATAAACAGCACGATGCCCACCAGGCGGCCCACCAGCGTTTCGGAAATGCCGAAGTACTTGGCCATTCCAGTGAAGATTTCCACCATACCGCCCGCGTAGGTCAGGATTTCACGCGCGACAAACACGTTAACCAGCAGGGAACCGACGGCATACATTCCGCCGATCACCGCACCGGCAATGATAATCACCTTGATAAACGACTTCTGGCCCCCTTTGACGTCATTGAGATAGGCCGCCGCCGTTTCTGCCCCGCCGGCTGCCTGGAAAATCCAGCACATGATGCCTAATGTTGCCCAGTTCACCGTCGGCGTCATCGCCTCCAGCGTGATCGGCTGCGCCGGGACGTGATCGCCGCTCAGCGCCATCAGCGCGCCCAGCACGTAAATCGCAAACAGGGCGAATACCCCATAAGCCACGACTTCGGCAATCTTGCCCAGCCAACTGGCCCCCTTGGTGGAAATATGGGTGGTGGCGGCAAACAGTACGATCGAGATAATCGATACCATCACCGGGGAAAAGGCGTATTCGCGGCCCATAATGGCGTACGACGCATAGGCAATTACGTTAGGCAGCAGTGATACAAACCAGAACAGGTTGACGAACCAATACAGGAACGACCCCATATAGGCCGCACGGGTGCCGAGAGGCTGTTTTAGCCAGTCGTACATTCCTGACTCCGAGTTCTTATTGGCGGACACAAACTCCGCGATAATGAACACAAAGGGAATGAAATAGACCAGGGTCGCAAACAAAAATACCGGGGCTGAACTCAAGCCCAGCTCAATGTTGTTGTTGACGATATTGCGTACGTTGAACACCGCCGCAAAGGTCATCGACAACAGGGCAAACTTGCCAATCGTGCCACGTAAAGAATCGGACATAGCGTCCTCCGATGAACGACATCAATGATGAACTCAATCTGGATTGAGCGTCTGTACCCGTCTTACTTGAAGTTGCAGCGTTGTTGTCTGCGGGCGCTCATCCCAGTCACTTACCGCAGTAAGCTCGTGGGAATGAGCGCCCTTGCCGCCTAGCTGCAACTCCAATTAATTAGGGTAAAGCTGAAGTAGGGCGAGGCATCAAGGCTCGCTCGGTTATAATCAGCAGGATCACTTGTTCAACATGTAGCCATCCTCAATGGTGACCCGCAGCACCACTTTTCTTACCCGGTTATCGCCGTGGAAACGGTAGGCTTCCTGGTTGTCAAAAATCGCCAGTTGCCCGGCACGTAATTCGCAGGTTTGCCCGGTGCCTTGCAGGTATTCGCGGTCGGTTTCATCGCGGTAGGCCTCAACGGGGGATAGGGTGGATTTCTGCGCGAACTCCACCGTTTCGCCGCCCTCGAGATAGTAATGAAGGGTGAAATAGCGGCGGTTACCTTCAAAGGTCGCGCGGTTGCGGGTGACGCCGTCTTCAATCATATAGACCAGCGTGTCGCCGATGGAGTGCATCACGCCGTCTTGGATATTAGCAATGTTCTCAATGGCTTCCACACAACGGTTCCATTTGCGGCCGTCCCGGTAAACCACTTTGAATTGCTCCAGGTTGTCTAATACGTGCATGGATCAGGCCTCGTGGGTGGTTGGAGTGAAGAAATCATTGGCAAAGTCATGGCTGGCCAGCGCCTGGGCGCTGACGTTACCGGCTTGCAGCGGTATCAGAGTCAGGCCGTAGCGGAAGGGCGCCATATAAACTCGGTAGGAATCGAGGACTTCGCTACCCCAGGAGTTGGAGCCCAGGCCCATCACCTGGTGGTCAAGGTTGAGGGTGATATAACCGCTCGGTTGCAGCTCATTGGTGTGTTGTGCCTGATGCAGGTTCTGGCTGGTGTACACCCAGGCGCTGAAGTTGATCGGTTGCTGCGGTTTGACCAGCAGGCCGGTACCGTGACGATTGGTGAGCGCGGCCCAGCGCACATGCTGGCGGTTACCGTTGTTTTGTGGGAACGGATAGTGCTCGAACATCTCGGCCACCGTGGTCTGGTAGATATCGATCAGGTTGGCCTGCTGGCTGTCCTGATAGTTTTCTTCCGGGCCGCGGCCATA
>NZ_JBKJYW010000098.1:0-9451 GCF_046715635.1 Serratia sp. (in: enterobacteria) | reverse complement strand
CCACTTCGCCACGCAGCACCGGGCGCGCGGCTTCGGTCAGTTGCAGCGCCGAATGCATCGCAATGTTCTGGGTGATAAAGCCCAGATGGATCAGTTGGCGCAGCACGCTGGTCCAGTGTTCGGTGGTCTGATCGCGGCCAATGCCGTACACCGGCAGCTTTTCGTGACCAAACTCCCGGATACGCTGGTTATTGGAGCCGCGTAGCACCTCCACCACATAGCCAATGCCGAAACGTTGCCCAACGCGGCCAATCGCCGACAGTGCCTTGCGGGCATCCTCCAGGCCGTCATAACGCTTGGGCGGGTCGAGGCAGATATCGCAGTTGCCACAGGCCTGCTGCTTACCTTCACCGAAGTAGTTCAGCAGCACCAGGCGGCGACAGGTTTGCGCTTCGGCAAATGCCCCCATGGCGTTGAGCTTATGGCGTTCGATATCCAACTGCTGCCCCGCCGGTTTCTCTTCCAGGCAACGGCGTAACCAGGCCATATCCGCCGGGTCATACAGCAGGATCGCTTCCGCTGGCAGGCCATCACGCCCTGCGCGGCCAGTCTCCTGATAATAGGACTCGATGTTGCGCGGAATATCGAAGTGCACCACAAAACGCACGTTGGGTTTGTTGATACCCATACCGAAGGCGACGGTAGCCACCACCACCTGCAAATCATCACGCTGGAAAGCCTCCTGCACCTGGGAGCGGCGTTCGTTATCCAGCCCCGCGTGATAAGCCCCAACGCTCAGCCCACGGCTTTGCAGACGTGCGGTGGTGTCTTCCACCTTGGCGCGGCTGTTGCAGTAAATAATGCCGCTTTTGCCGCGCTGGTCCTGCACGAAGCGCCAGAGCTGGTCGAGTGGTTTGAACTTCTCCACCAGCGTGTAGCGGATATTGGGGCGATCGAAACTGCTGATCTGGATCAGCGGTTCGTCCAGCGCCAACAGGCGAACGATATCCCCCCGCGTGGCTTCATCGGCCGTGGCCGTCAATGCCACTACCGGCATGGTGGGGAAACGTTGCTTCAACTGGCCCAGTGCGCGGTATTCCGGGCGGAAATCGTGGCCCCACTGGGAAATACAGTGTGCCTCATCCACCGCCAGCATCACCGGCGGACAGCTTCCCAACAGCTCAAGGAAGCTGTCCATCATCAGCCGTTCGGGGGCGATATACAGCATCTTGATCTGACCGCTGCGGCAGCCTGCCATCACCTCCAACTGCTGCTCCCGCGTTTGCGTCGAGTTATAGCAGGCGGCGGAAACACCATAGGCCAGCAGTTGATCGACCTGATCTTTCATCAAGGAAATCAGTGGGGATACCACCAGCGTCAGTCCATCCATCACCAGCGCCGGGATTTGATAGCACAGCGATTTACCCCCGCCGGTCGGCATCACCACCAGGCAATCCTGGCCGCCGATAATTGCGTTGATAATCGTTTGTTGACCCGGACGGAACTGCTGGTAGCCGAAGGTATCGCGTAATACCTGCTCTGCCAGCAACTCTCTGTTTATCACTGCTGCGGTTGACACACACTTCCCCATTTATCGCTATCACGGTGCCTGACTGACACCGTTATTACATAAACTACATAATATCGTTAAGCATGACACCAACACCCAGCCGTGTCTGCTTGAAGTTGTAATCAATCATCGATTCGCCGTAGCCGCTGAACACTTGGGTATAGAAACGCACATGGGTGGTTATTGGGTAGCTCCAGCCCAACTGTGCGCCACCAAAACCACTATTCCAGTTGTATTGGCCTTCGGCACTGAACACGCTTTCCCCCAAGGCATAGCCCACCGTCAGGCGGTAATAACCCATATATTTGGTGATATCCGGGTTATCGTCGTTGCTGTCGCTTTCCGAGAAGCGGAACCAGGGTTTTACCTCAACCTGCCAATCGCCGTTTTGCGCCATCAACCGTGCATAGCCGCGATTCCAGCTGCGTGAAGTAGGATCTTCACGGCCGTTGGACTCATGATTCAAACCCACTTCGATATCACGCAGCGTCCAGCCAGCAAACTTATACGCCGTCGCCCAGCCGACAAAAATTTGCGGTTCGTAGTTGGTTTCACGGAACGGTGAGGATTCGTCATGGTTGGAGAACTGCCACCAGGACCGCTGGGTGTAAGACGCCCCCAGGACCGAGTTCTCACCGGCAATGCCACGCCAGATCGGGAAGGCCAGGCTGAGCTGGAACTTCACCTCATCCTTGCGGGCATTTTCCGACCAGTTGTAGGATTTGATCGCTTCTTTATTCAGATCGCTGGTATCGGTATAGATCAGGTAGTTCGTTTCATAAGGATACAGAGTGAACGGATTATCATAGTGTTGCAGCATGTTACCAATGATGCTGCCACGAACCGCCGGTTTATTCAGATTCTTTTGCTCGGTGACCTCATTGGCCTGCACCACTAATGGCGCAAGCAACATCGCCATCACAATCCCAGACAGAACACGCATAATTTTGTTCACTCTCGAAAGATAAGGAAAAAACCAGAAATAAAAGCAGGCTATTTTACACACATTGCTGGTTTTACCGCACTAGGGAATACATTTATCTGCCGGGCCTGGAAAGCAACAAAAGATAAGCATAAAATCCACAAGTCATTAACCTGGACTGACCAGTACATCGGCTGGCAGAACTCAAATGAAGAAAGGAACTATGTCACACACTCTGTTAACCCTTGAAGCCGCCCGCCAGAAAATAGGCGAAATCTTCGTCTATCACATGCCGTTTAACCGTGAGTTGGGGCTGGAGCTACGCCGCTTTGAGGACGACTACGTTGAATTGAGCTTTACCAACCAACCTAAGCTGGTGGGTAATGCCGCCCAGAACATCCTGCATGGCGGCGTGATCGCTTCCGTCCTGGATGTTGCCGCCGGGCTAGCGTGCGTGGGCAGCGTGCTGATGCGCCAAGACCCGCTGATCGAAGAAGAACTGGCGACCCGTCTGTCACGTATGGGGACGATCGATCTGCGCGTCGACTATCTGCGCCCAGGCCGCGGCGAGCATTTTGTTGCTTCCGCCAGCGTACTGCGCAGCGGCAATAAAGTGGCGGTAGCCCGCGTTGAGCTGCACAACCACGATGGCTTACACATCGCCAGCGCCACTGCCACCTACCTGGTGGGCTAAGAGTACCAGCCGGTTGTGCTCCATAAACCACACAATTGTGGGACATGGCCGGTTATCTTCAGTAAAATCACCGTATCTCCTTTTCCCACCCGGTAACCGTCATGGACGCACAACAAACGCGACAGGGCATTTTCTTTGCCCTGGCCGCCTATTTTATTTGGGGTATCGCCCCCGCCTATTTCAAGCTGATCCAACAAGTCCCTGCCGATGAAATCCTCACCCACCGGGTGATCTGGTCCTTCTTCTTTATGCTGGGGTTGGTGTCATTAGGCCGTAACTGGCCGCAGGTGCGGGCCGCCTGTAAAAACCGTAAGCGGCTACTGCTGCTGGCCGTCACCGCATTGTTGGTGGGGGGGAACTGGCTGCTGTTTATCTGGGCGGTGAATAACCACCATATGCTGGAGGCTAGCCTCGGCTATTTCATCAATCCGCTGGTGAACGTGCTGCTGGGAATGCTGTTCCTGGGTGAGCGTTTCCGCCGTATGCAGTGGGTGGCCGTAGCCTTGGCCTTTACCGGGGTGCTGGTGCAGCTGTGGCAGTTTGGTTCGCTGCCGATCATCGGGCTTGGCCTGGCCTTCAGCTTTGCCTTCTACGGCCTGCTGCGCAAGAAGATTGCCATTGATGCACAAACCGGCATGCTGATCGAAACCCTGTGGCTGCTGCCGGTGGCCGCCATCTACCTGTTCCTGATTGCCGATAGCCCAACCAGCCATCTGAGCGCCAACCCCTGGTCGCTGAATTTACTGCTGGTTGCCGCCGGGGTGGTCACCACCGTTCCACTGCTGTTCTTTACCGCAGCGGCCACCCGCCTGCGCTTGTCAACGCTCGGGTTCTTCCAATACCTGGGGCCAACGCTGATGTTCCTGCTGGCGGTCACGTTCTACGGCGAGACCATCGGCCAGGATAAGCTGGTGACCTTTGGCTTTATCTGGGCGGCGTTGGTGTTGTTCCTGTTGGATGCCTTATACCAGCAACGCAAACTACGTTGATTGCACAGGCTGGGCGTGGTTAGAGATGAATCTGGCCATCGCCGGGCCGGTCAGCAAAATAGTCAACAGCCGCAGCGTCTGCATCGCCATCACAAAGGTCATATCAACCCGGCTGCCTGCGGCGATGATCGCCACGGTATCCAACCCGCCGGGGCTGGTGGCCAGGTAGGCCGTCAACAGATCGACCGGCAGGAACTGGGTCAACATCCACCCCAGCCCGCCGCAAAACAGCATCAGCGCGACAATCGATACCACCATCTGCGGCAAGGTGCGCAACGCCAGCAGGAAGATGGCCCGGGTAAAACGCAGCCCGACGCTCCAGCCAATCAGCGTGTAGGCCAGCGCCAGCAGCCATTCAGGCACCTGTAACGTCATGGTGCCGGTGGAATGTAATGCCGCCCCAACGATCATTGGCAACATCAGCGCACCGGAAGGAATGCGCAGGCGCGGTCCTAACCAGGAGCCGATAACGGCCACGGCCAAAGTACCGGCAAAGCGCCAGTCGAGGGCGGGGAACCACTCCAGAGCGGCGCTCCCATGCCCAGCCTCATCTCCCAGACCGATACGCGCTACGACCGCTGCTGCCGTAGCCACAAACAGTACGCGCAGATACTGCATAAACGCCACTAGCCGCACATCCGCGCCGAAATCTCCCGCCATCGCCACCATGGCCGATGCACCACCGGGGGAAGATCCCCAAGCACCGGTAGGGCCAGGCAGCCCACTGAAACGCACCAGGCACCAGCCGGAGACACCACTCGCCAACAGCGTCGCGATCAGTACCAGCAACACCAGCGGCCAGTCATCCAACAAGGGGGTAAGAATATTGGGCGAAAGGCTCTGGGCGATCATGCAACCCAAGATCGCCTGCGCCGCAATAAAGAAGGGGCCAGGGATGCGCACCGAAGCGCCGAGCAGCCCCATCGCGACACCGACAATCATCGGCCCCAGCAACAAGGCGGCAGGAACGTGGAAAGCCTGTAAACCAAATCCCAACACCAGCGAAGCCAGCAGCAGGATCAGCCATTGAATGACGCGCGGGAACTTCTCCATCAAAACGCATGCCTTACGAGCCGATAAGCAGTGAGGGTATTCTACCCCGGTTTAACAGGCGAAGGAGGGATCGTTGAAGATAAAATGGGGCGACGGTGCAAACCACCGCCCGAAGCGTCGAGAGCCGGATTTAAAGCCAGTTCTTGCGTTTGAAGTAGAGATAAGGGGCTAGCCCCGCCACGATCATCAACGCAATCGCCCCCGGGTAGCCGAACGACCAACGCAGTTCAGGCATAAACTCAAAGTTCATCCCGTAGCTTGAGGCCACCAGCGTCGGCGGCAGGAACACCACTGATACCACCGAGAAGATCTTGATGATGCGGTTCTGTTCGATGTTGATAAAGCCCATCGCCGCCTGCATCAGGAAGTTGACCTTCTGGAACAGCGATTCGTTATGAGGCAGCAGGGATTCGATATCGCGCAACACTTCCCGCGCCTGTTCCAACTGGCTGGTTGGTAGACGCGCCTTGCGCACCAGGAAATTCAGCGCGCGTTGGGTATCCATCAGACACAGGCGTACCTTCCAGCCGATATCTTCCAGCTCGGCCAGCGTAGACAGGGCCTCATCATATTCGTCGCCCTGGTGCCCTTCCATAATCACCCGGCTGAGCTTTTCCAGATCGCTGTAGACGTTTTCGATCTCGTCGGCCAGCTGTTCAATTTTGGTTTCAAACAGATCCAGCAGCAGCTCGTAGGCGTTGCCGTCCACCATTCTTAAATTGCGCGCCCGCATGCGGTAAAGCCGGAAAGCGGGTAGTTCGCGTTCACGCAGAGTATACAGGCGACCATCGCGGATGGTGAATGCCACGGTGGAGTTGCCCGCGTGATCTTCGGCGTCTTCGTAGTAGAAAAAGGAGTGGATATGCAGGCCGTCATCGTCTTCGAAGAAACGGGCCGAGGCTTCGATATCATCCAGTTCGGGGCGTGTCGCCAGGCTTTGGCCCAACTCATTTTGCACGCGCTCGCGTTCGCCTTCCTCCGGCTCGACCAGGTCAACCCACAGCGATGAGGTCAAATCATCTGAGTCATCCAACTCCAGACGGGATAAGCGGCTGTTATCTAATTTAAAAGCGCTTAGCATGTGCCAAAACTCCCTAATGGTAACGGGGTAGACAACGCATTGAAGCACAGAAAGCGAGGGAAGTATGCAATACCGGCTCGTTCCAGACCATGAAGAGATCTGACTCGGAGCGACGCTGGGGAGGGTCGCCGACAACCACGAAGGGTATCAGCGCAATGGGATAGCCTTAGAAGTTGTACCTGGTGTCCAGGTCTGTGAGCCAGTATCTACTGGGTGTGTCCAAGGCGTATGTCCTCATTGAGATTCGTGCGCGCATGTTACGCCGAGAAGAAAAAGCCTGTCAACCGGTTAGGCCGGATAATCGCGCAACAATTCATCACGCTCACGACCCGTTGGTAACACTCCCGCAACCTTCAGCGTACCTAATGGAAAACCGCGTCGCGATCTCTGACCGCGGCCAGGAATCTTGCTAAGATTAGCGCACAGAAATATTGCGGATTGACGAAATGAAACAGATTACCGCCCACGACTTGACGACCATGAGCGAACAGGCAGCCACACTGCCACGCCTGCGTGCCCACCGAACATTACATGAAGAGTTGAGCGATCCGGTGCAGCGCCTGGCAATTGCCATGGAGCCTGGCACCTATATTCGCCCACACCGCCACCCGCAGACCTGGGAGTTACTCACCCCGCTGCGTGGCCGTTTCGTAGTGTTGCAGTTCAATGACGAAGGCATGGTCACCCAACGTACCCTGCTAGGCGAAGAAACGAAGGTGTTGGAGATGCCGGCGTTTACCTGGCATGCCGTGCTGTCTGTCGATCCGGGTGGCGTGGTATTTGAAGTGAAGCAGGGCCCTTATCAGGCGCTCGGCGAAGAAGACTGTATGCATTGGGCGCCACCGGAAGGCGGCGACGGGATCGAAGCGGTGATGCGCTGGTATGCCACTGCCAAAGTGGGCGACCGCTTTTACCCATCGTCTTTCAAGCCGTAGCGTTGTTGGCTTCACGTAGTTACTCCAGTCACTTACTAAAGTAAGCTCCTGGAGATAACTACGCTTACCGCCTAGCTACGACTCGAAATCCATAGGGTAAATATTGAAGTTACAGATTGTTAGCTGTAGGGGCGAATCATGCTGTACTCCTACACCGTCTCCAGCTTGGCGTAGGCTGCTACCAGCCACTTGATACCTTCGCCCTGAAACGCGATCTGCAACCGGCTGTGTTCACCGCTGCCCTCCAGGTTGACGATGGTACCCTCGCCAAACTTGGCATGGCGCACACGCTGCCCAAGCTTGTAACCGGTGTCGTTTTCACTGATCGGCGTTCCCATCCGGCGGTGGCTCACCGAGCGGGAGACGCTGGCCCGCAGGCGCACCTCTTCCACACAGTCTTCCGGGATCTCACCGATAAAGCGTGATGGCCGGTGATACACCTCTTTGCCATACAGGCGGCGGGTTTCCGCATAGGTCAGCGTCAGCTTTTGCATTGCACGGGTCAGGCCAACATAGGCCAGGCGGCGTTCCTCTTCCAGGCGGCCACCTTCGTCCAGCGACATCTGGCTTGGGAACATGCCCTCTTCCATGCCGACGATAAACACCTGGCGGAACTCCAGCCCTTTGGCAGAGTGCAGGGTCATCAATTGAACCGCGTCCTGATAGGCATCTGCCTGCCCTTCTCCCGCTTCCAGCGCAGCATGGGACAGGAAGGCCTGTAACGGCATCAGATCCTGATCTTCATCCTGATAGCTGTATTGGCGCGTGGCCGTGACCAGTTCCTCAAGGTTTTCGATACGCGCCTGGCCTTTCTCACCCTTCTCCTGCTCATACATGATAAACAGCCCGGAATCGCGGATCACCCGGTCGGTTTGCACATGCAGCGGCATTTCGGCGGTTTCGTGGGCCAGTGAATCCACCAGCTCCAGAAAACGCTGCAGGGAGGACGCTGCACGGCCCGCCAGCACCTTATCTTGCAGCAGCGCACGCGTAGCCTGCCACAACGTCAGCTGGCGGTCACGTGCCGCCTGGCGCACCACGTCGAGGGTACGATCGCCAATGCCGCGCGTTGGGGTATTCACAACGCGCTCAAAGGCTGCATCGTCGTTACGGTTGGCGATCAGCCGCAGATAGGCCAGGGCATCCTTGATCTCCTGCCGTTCGAAGAAGCGCATGCCGCCATAAATGCGGTATGGCATGGCGGTTTGCAGCAAGGCTTCTTCCAGCACGCGCGATTGGGCGTTGCTGCGATACAGGATGGCACAGTCGTTCAGCGCGCCGCCGTTGTCCTGCCAAGACTTGATGCGGTTAACCACAAAGCGGGCTTCATCCAGCTCGTTGAACGCGCAGTAAATAGAGATCGGCTCGCCTTCGGCCCCTTCGGTCCACAGGTTTTTGCCCATGCGCCCGTCGTTATTGGCGATCAGGGTGTTGGCGGCCTTCAGGATGGTGCTGGTCGAGCGATAGTTCTGCTCCAGACGCACCGTTTCTGCGCCAGGAAAATCCTTCAGGAAACGCTGGATGTTTTCCACCTGCGCACCACGCCAGCCGTAGATCGACTGGTCATCATCCCCCACGATCATCACGTTGGCCTTACCCCCGGCCAGCATGTGGATCCAGGCGTACTGGATACGGTTGGTGTCCTGGAATTCGTCCACCAGGATATTGGTGAAGCGCTCGCGATAATGATTGAGGATATGTGGCTTGTTCAGCCACAGCTCATGGGCGCGCAGCAGCAATTCGGCAAAATCGACCAGCCCTGCACGATCGCAAGCCTCTTGATAAGCCTGATAGATCCGCAGCCAGGTGGCTTCCACCGGGTTGCCGTAGCTTTCGATATGCTGCGGGCGTAGGCCGTCGTCTTTCTTACCGTTGATGTACCACATCGCCTGGCGCGGCGGCCATTGCTTCTCGTCAATGTTCAACGCCCGCACGATGCGTTTCAGCAGGCGCAGCTGGTCTTCACTATCCAGGATCTGGAAGTCCTGCGGCAGGTTGGCATCCATATGGTGAGCGCGCAGCAGGCGGTGTGCCAAGCCGTGGAAGGTGCCGATCCACATGCCGCCCTGGCTGGTGCCAATCAGGTGTTCGATTCGGTGGCGCATCTCTGCCGCCGCCTTGTTGGTGAAGGTCACCGCCATGATGGAGTACGGCGAGCAGTTCTCTACCGCCAGTAGCCAGGCAATGCGATGCACCAGCACCCGGGTCTTGCCGCTGCCTGCCCCGGCCAGCACCAACAGGTTGCTGCGTGGCGCAGCCACGGCTTC
>NZ_JBKJYW010000097.1:0-23769 GCF_046715635.1 Serratia sp. (in: enterobacteria) | reverse complement strand
ACGTCGGTCACTTCACCGATGGCGCGTTTAAATAACGGGGTCTGCTCTACAATCGGCAACCGGATTTCGCTATAGCCATAGCCGCTCAGCACCTGCTTGAGTGTGCCTTCAATACGTTGCCACAGTGCCGTTTCTTCCGGCAGGTAATCGTTCATGCCGCGAATGGCTTGAATGTTTTTTGCCACGTGAGTTCTCTGTCCGTTTTATAAAATGGATCCGATTATAGGGACTTTGCCACCCGCTATTCAACGCAGATGCACAATCTAGCCCTCGGATAATTCATCAGTGGGCCAAATGCCCACTGGCTTATTCTTCCAGAAGATTGATCGAAATGCGCTTGGATTCGTCCATCATGGCCGCTTTAGCCCGGATCTTCGCTTCCAACTGGTCAATCATCTGTTCGTTATCAAAACGCTCTTTCTGGCGCACGCCGTCTTCGTAGAAGCCACTCTTCTTGTGCCCGCCGGTTACCCCAATGGTAGACACCAGGGCTTCGCCCGGCCCATTCACCACGCAACCGATAATGGACACGTCCATCGGGGTGATGAGGTCTTCCAGGCGTTGTTCCAACGCATTGACGGTACCAATGACGTCAAACTCCTGACGTGAGCAGGTTGGGCAAGCAATGAAGTTGATGCCACGAGCGCGGATGCGCAAGGACTTCAGGATATCAAAGCCAACCTTCACTTCTTCGACCGGATCCGCCGCCAGCGAAATGCGCAACGTATCGCCGATCCCTTCCGACAGTAGCATGCCCAGGCCAATGGCTGATTTCACTGAGCCACTGCGTGCTCCGCCCGCCTCGGTGATACCAAGGTGCAAGGGTTGGTCAATACGAGAAGCCAGCAGCCGGTAAGACTGCACGGCCAGGAACACGTCGGACGCTTTCACGCTCACCTTGAACTGGTCAAAGTTGAGGCGATCCAGAATATCCACGTGACGCATGGCGGATTCCAGCAGCGCTTCCGGCGTAGGTTCGCCGTACTTTTCCTGAATATCTTTTTCCAACGAGCCGCCGTTAACACCAATGCGGATCGGGATATTTTTGTCACGTGCGCAGTCAACCACTGAGCGGATACGTGATTCGTTGCCGATGTTGCCTGGGTTGATACGCAGGCAGTCAACGCCGTATTCGGCAACCTGCAACGCAATGCGGTAATCGAAATGGATATCGGCCACCAGCGGTACGTTGACCTGCTGCTTGATCAGCCGAAACGCCTCGGCGGCGTCCATGGTGGGAACGGAAACGCGGACGATATCGACCCCCACGCGCTCCAGAGCCCGGATCTGATTAACCGTCGCTTCGACATCGGTGGTACGGGTGTTGGTCATCGATTGCACAGCAATCGGCGCTCCATCGCCTATAGGCACGTTACCGACGTAAATACGGGTGGATTTGCGACGGTTAATGGGAGCTTGGTTATGCATCAGTTACTCTCCACTGCTGCTCTTTTATTCCGACAATAGCCACGCAATTACTGCGCGGCAACGGTCAGACGAGCAACACGGTTTGACTTGACAAACCGGCTTAAATCGACCGGTTTACCCTGGAATTGAACCTGTACTGAAGCCGGTGCGCCGAGGGTCAGTTTATACGGGGCCGTTCCTGCCAGATTCAGCCGGGAACCGCTTTTCTGAATGCCGCTGACCAAGGATTTACCCGTCGCGTCAACCACTTGTACCCAGCAGTCGCCGGAGAAATCCATGATCAACCCATTGGCATCTGCCTCTGGAGCACTGACACCAGCGGTAGCGGTAGGCAACTGACCCTGGGCTGCTGGAGCCGTAGGAACTGCATCCGGGATAGTGGCCTGGCTTGGTGCGACCACCGCAGGCTGCTGAGCCGCCTGAGGAGCAAGCACGGCAGGGACCTGTTGAGCCGTCGCCGCGCCATTGGTTGCTGGCGCAGGGTTGCTGTCGGGATCGACCGCAGAAGCGCCATTATCCACGTTGCCGTCGGTTAACGGCACCGGCTGGCCTTCGCCATGTTGAGAAAGCTGAGCGGAAGATTGATCCGCCATGGTCGCGATCTCTTCTTGCTGTGCCTTGTGATTCTGCCACCACCAGGCACCGGTCAAGCCGATGACCACAAACACAATCAGCCAGGTAAAGCTCATCAGCCAACCATCACGTTTTTTACGGCGCTTACCCAAAGAGAAGCTCTGCATCTGAGCCACTTTGGCCGCTCTCACCGGTGCCTGTTTTTCCAGCATCGGCAACAGTTCATCTTCTGGCAGATGCACCAGCTTGGCATAGGAACGGATATAACCACGCACGAACGTTGAAGCCAGATCGGCAGACATATTGTCGTCTTCAATGTCGCGCACGGTAGACATTTTTAGGCACAGGCGTTCTGCCACGGCCTGTTGACTCAGCCCGAGTTGTTCACGAGCCTGGCGCAGGCGTTGACCTGTTGTCATAGTTACGGTTTTATCTTGGGAATCTTCAGTATTCATTAGCTAAGAACTGCTGGTACTGTTTGGATTGTGGAAAACTTCGCGCTAGCTGTTTGCCATAGCGTTGAACGCTATCCTGACGGCCCGCTAACGCGGCGAAACGAATCTGTAACCATAGACTGTCGGCGCTCGCCGGCAGAACATGTTGATAACTGTCCAATAAAAGTTGCGACTGCGCGCGCTTCCCTTCTCCAAATTGCTTTTCTGCTTCCACTAGCAGCGGAGCCCCCTTGTCCGGATCGATCTTCAGCGCTCGCGTTAATAACTTACGAGCTTCATCATTTTGACCGGCCTTGAGGAAACAGTAACCTGCGTTTTCCAGACTGTCGGCAACCTGGCCGTATTCTGGCGCCAGTGCCGCAGCGCTAAACTGCTGTTGGGCCGGTACATACTGCCCTAAACTACAGAGAAACGCACCGTAATTATTCAATACGGTACCGTTACCCGGTGCAAGTTTAAGCGCTTGTTGATAACGCTGTTCAGCGGCGGCGTTATCACCGATCCGCTGGTTGTAGAGTGCCATGCCCAATTGGGTACGATAATCCTGTGGGGCCGCATCCACCGCTTTTTGCAGATTCTGCCTGGCAGCGGGAAGATCGCCCTGGTTCAGATACTCCAGACCCAGTTGCAACCGGGTCTGGCCTGCCGCCACCGCTGGCCCGTCGTTATCGGGTTGCGAGCTGGAACAGCCCGCCAGCAAACTGGCCGCCAATAATACACCCCACAGTTTCAGCTTCATGCTTGCACTCATTTCCTTATCCGATGTTACCCGATCGCCTGAAGGATTGCTGCTCACATAACAGGCTGTTAGATAACAAAAAAATCATGCTATAGGATTCAGACCGCTCGTACGTTGATAGGTTCCCCGGCCATTTTCTTTTTCAGGGTACGCTTGGTACGATCGATCACCTCTCCCGCCAACTGCCCACAGGCAGCATCGATGTCATCGCCACGGGTTTTACGAACAATAGTCGTAAAGCCGTATTCCATCAACACCTTGGAGAAACGGTCAACGCGGCTGTTGGAACTGCGGCCATAAGGTGCTCCGGGGAAGGGGTTCCACGGGATCAGGTTGATCTTGCACGGCGTATCCTTCAGCACTTCCGCCAGTTGGTGCGCGTCATCGGTGCTGTCGTTGATGTGATCCAGCATCACGTACTCAACGGTGACCCGCCCTTGGTTGGCATTGGATTTTTCCAGATAACGGCGTACCGCCGCCAGGAAGGTTTCAATATTGTACTTGCGGTTGATCGGCACGATCTCGTCGCGGATCTTGTCGTTTGGCGCATGCAGCGAAATGGCCAGTGCCACATCGATCATGTCGCCCAATTTGTCCAGAGCGGGTACGACACCGGAAGTGGACAAGGTTACGCGGCGCTTGGACAGACCAAAACCAAAGTCATCCAGCATGATTTCCATCGCGGGCACCACGTTGGTCAGATTAAGCAACGGCTCGCCCATGCCCATCATCACCACGTTGGTGATCGGGCGCTGGCCGGTGACTTTGATCGCACCCAGGATTTTAGCGGCACGCCAGACCTGGCCGATGATTTCCGAGACGCGCAGGTTACGGTTAAAACCCTGCTGAGCCGTGGAACAGAATTTGCACTCCAGTGCACAGCCTACCTGTGAAGACACGCACAGGGTGGCGCGATCGCCATCCGGGATATAGACGGTTTCGACCTGTTGATCGCCCACCTTGATGGCCCACTTGATGGTGCCATCGGCCGAACGCTGCTCTTCTGCAACTTCCGGCGCACGGATTTCCGCCACGCTCTGTAATTTATTGCGCAGTACCTTGTTGATGTCGGTCATCTGCTCAAAATCATCGCAGCAATAGTGATACATCCACTTCATCACCTGATCGGCGCGGAAAGGTTTTTCACCCATTTTGGCGAAAAATTCACGCAATTGCTGACGGTTTAAATCCAGCAGATTGATTTTGGCCGTAGCCGGTTGTTCCGTTTGCACGGTCAGGGAAGTATTTTCAGACAAGGTATGCTCGGGCGCGATGGGTTCTAACATAATGATCTCTTAGCCTCGTTATTACACGTTATGGCTTGAAGGAGTGGAAAGTAAGTGTGTCATCAAAAGACACGCCCCAGGCAAGATGACTTCCCTGGGGCGCGGCATTGTACAAATTTTAGTAGCGGGTTTCTACGTCTGAAAGGCTTTCACGGCATTTTTATTGTATCTGCCGGTAAATAGCCGGTTTCAGCAGAAAAACACCCGCAATTAACGTGCGCAGATTTCGCTTTCGTTAAAGAAATAGGCGATTTCACGCTGGGCAGATTCTACTGCGTCTGAGCCGTGAACGGCGTTGGCAGTGAAGCTGTCTGCATAGTCAGCACGCAGGGTGCCAGCCAATGCGTTATCTGGGTTGGTTGCGCCCATGATGTCACGGTTACGCTGTACGGCGTTTTCGGCTTCCAGAACCTGTACCACGATCGGGCCAGAGGTCATGAACTCAACCAGACCGTCGAAGAAAGGACGACCTTTGTGCTCAGCATAAAAGCCTTCGGCCTGTTCGCGAGTCAGGCGCAACATTTTAGATGCGATGATTTTGAAACCCGCGCGCTCGAAGCGAGCATAGATAGCGCCGATGTCATTGTTAGCTACTGCGTTTGGTTTAATGATGGAAAAGGTACGTTCTACGGTCATGATGGCCTCTATTATGTCTTCCAAAACAGGCCGGGCGATAAAGTGAAGTGCCGGCCTTTCAAGTGGCGCAGATTATATGTGCGCTGTTAACGCTTGCCTACGGGAAAATCAACATTTCATTAAAAAAAAATTATCTTAATCCACGATAGTCAGCGACAAATTCGATCCTGAGCGGTCGGCTTACTGGGTTTTATCGGTCGATGGAATAATATTTCGCAGCCAACTGCCCCAGCGACGCTGGTAGAAAGCCTGGGTATGGGTGATCAGATAGTGGCTTACACCCCGCGCATTCTCCTCTACCAGGCAAAAATCGACTGGCTCATCATTCGGCGCGGTTTCGCTGGCCACCATACCGGCTTCACTGATCAACGCTTCAATCTCTGCCGGATCGCCATCCACTTCCAGCCCCACCAGCAGGTTCGGCTTCTCGTCTACGGCGCGATCGTGCATTAACGCCAGGAAAGCGCGGCGTACCGGTTTCCGCTGGCTGAACAAGGTTGTCAGCGCATCCACCATCGCCGCCGGATACTCTTCAGGCTGCCCCAACAACAGTTGGGTTTCGGTATCGATATAACGCTCAGCCGGTTTCACCACACCACCGGTAGCCAACAGCATGGCGATCTCGGCAGGCAGGAATTCCTTGCCGTGGGTGCCTTTCGGGTTCAGGAACAGTTCGGCACCCTGGGTGATTTCAAACAGCACGCGAGCGGGCATGGCGATAAAAGGTTGCTCATCCTCCACGGTTTTTTGCAGCGCCTCCAACGAGGAGAAGAAAGGCACCACGCTGCTGCCATCCTGCTTTTCCCAATGCTGAATGTTCACCGGCGTCTCGGCATTCAACGTAATTTCACCGTCGTGCGGCACCTGCTCGCTGTCACCCAGAATGTAGACCGTTGAATCCAGCAGTTCGCGGAAAAACGCCGGGCGGTGCGCCGGTTCCGAGGCCGCCAGCCTCAGCAGGCGCTCAAGCTCGTTTTCGCCTGAAACGGCGTCATCATCATGATGGTGGTGGGAACTCATTGCCGACTCCTCCAATGTATTAAGGGCTCAGCATGCTGAGCCCTTACAGAAAATTTAGAATAATCAAGGTGAAAAGTTTTCCAGTTTCAGTGATGTTCCCCTCACCCTAACCCTCTCCCCAAGGAGAGGGGACTGACCGTGCTACAAATTAACGCCAATGCCTGACACATAATCAGGGACTGCCCGTGCCGCAGGTTAACTCTGCCCCTCACCCTATCACCGTACCAGCCCCCTCTCACTGTGGGAGAGGGTTGGGGTGAGGGGATGCAGCAATTACCAGAACAAGTTACTTGGCTTTGCTCAGCAACAGGTTGGCCAGCGTACGTACGCCCAGACCGGTTGCGCCTGCTGACCACTGATCCACGGCACCTTTGCGATAGGTGGCAGAACAGTCTATATGCAACCAACCCTGTTGGTAATTCTGTACAAAGTGCGACAGGAAAGCCGCGGCGGTGCTGGCACCAGCGGTGTAAGCCGGGCCCGCAACGTTGTTCAGTTCAGCAAAGTTTGACGGCAACTGGCTGCGGTGGAATTCCGCCAGCGGCAGGCGCCAGAACGGCTCGTGCTCTTCATCCGCACTGGCCAACAGCTCTTGCGCCAGCGCATCGTCAAAGCTGAACAGCGCGTGGTAATCATTCCCTACCGCCGTTTTGGCGGCGCCGGTCAAGGTAGCACAGTCAATGATCAACTGAGGGTTTTGCGCGCTGGCATCGATCAGGCCATCGGCCAACACCAGACGCCCTTCCGCATCGGTATTCATCACTTCAACCGTTTTGCCATTGCGATAGCGGATAATATCGCCCAGTTTAAAGGCGTTACCGCTGACCATATTGTCCGCACAGCACAGGTACAGTTTGACGCGCTGCTGCAAGCCGCGTGCCACCGCTAATGCCAATGCGCCAGTGATGGTGGCCGCGCCGCCCATGTCGGACTTCATCGAGTCCATAAACGCGCTCTGCTTGAGGCTGTAGCCGCCGGTGTCGAAAGTGATCCCTTTACCTACCAGGCAGGCGAATACCGGTGCATCCGGGTTGCCCGTCGGGTTAAAGTCCAATGCCAACAGCACAGGAGAACGATCGGACCCCCGGCCAACGGTATGAATACCGGCGTATTTCTGCTCACGCAAGTCTTCACCTTTGGTGATACGGTAGCTGACGGCATCGCAACCGACAGCACACATCAGATCAACCGCGCGGCTTGCCAGTTGCTCTGGCCCCAGCTCTTCCGCTGGCATATTGATGGTGTCACGCACCCAATCGACAATCTTCAGGCGCTGTTGCAGTTCTTGGCTTTCCGCTTCCGGCAGCTCTGCCCATTCAACGCTACGCTGCCCTTTAGGCCCGCGATAGCCCTGCCAAAACGCCCAGCTGTTTTCCAGGTCCCAGCCTTCCCCGGCCAGTTTCACTTTCTTGATGCCCTGGCCATCGATCCTGCGTGCCG
Organism: Serratia sp. (in: enterobacteria); assembly: GCF_046715635.1. Taxonomy (GTDB): domain Bacteria; phylum Pseudomonadota; class Gammaproteobacteria; order Enterobacterales; family Enterobacteriaceae; genus Chania. The sequence goes on along the minus strand of NZ_JBKJYW010000097.1, from coordinate 16,192 downwards.
CGCGCTGGATCAGGCCCAGTTTGCCGGTAGCGGTCAGATGGATGGTGATGCCTTGGTCATTGGTGCTCAGCAGCGCCTTTTCACCCCAGCGCGCATCGGCGGGTTGCTGGGATAGCGTGATCTGCATGATTTCGGTTGTCATAGCCTTACTCCGGATTCCCCCTTCATTCTTCACTCTATCAAGCGAAATTCATTGGGGATTTTTATTGTATACCCTATGGATTTCAAGTCGGCCGTTCCTGCGCATCCATGCGCTCACGGCATTCGTACATCCCTGTACAGCACAGCTAGGCAATAAAGTAACAACGCTGCGGCTTGAAAGACGACGGGTATTTCGGATACAAAATAAACGGGCCGCCTTTGGCAGCCCGTCATGCTATTTACTCTGCTTCATCTAACCAGACCAGCAGGATCGCTTCCAGTATTTTTTCATTGGAAGCCTGCGGTTCGTCGTCAAATTCTTCCAGATCGCAAATCCATTGGTGCATGTCGGTGAAACGCACGGTTTTCGGATCGGTATCTGGATAGGCATCGTACAGGGCTTCGCCGATTTCGCGGCTGTCTGTCCACTTCAGTCCCATTAGTAACTCCTAGTGCTCGCGCGCATGGTTGACGGTATAACGCGGCATTTCGACTACCAGATCGTCTTCGGTGACGCGGGCCTGGCAGCTCAAGCGGCTTTCCGGCTCCAGCCCCCAGGCTTTGTCCAGCATGTCATCTTCCAGCTCACTGCTTTCGGCCAGGGAATCAAACCCTTCGCGCACGATACAGTGGCAGGTGGTACAGGCGCAGGACTTCTCACAGGCATGTTCAATTTCAATACCGTTACGCAGTGCGACATCGAGGATGGTTTCCCCAACTTCCGCTTCCAGTACTGCCCCCTCCGGGCATAGATCTTGATGGGGCAGGAAAACAATTTTCGGCATGGTTAAACCTCATCCACAGAATGGCCAGCCAGCGCACGGCGAATGGAAGCATCCATGCGGCGCGCGGCAAAATCTTGGGTTGTTGCATCGACTATTTTTATTGCAGCCTCGATCGCAGCAGGATCGGAACCTTGCATCACTTGCTGGAGCTCGGCTACCGCGTTGTTGATAGCCTGGCTTTCTTCATCACTCAGCAGAGCGGCATCGCTCGCCAGTGCACCTTGCAGGCTTTCCAGCACGCGGGAAGCTTCTACCCGTTGCTCCGCCAGCTTGCGAGCACCGACATCGCTTTGCGCATTGGCCATCGAGTCCTTCAACATGCCGGCAATTTCGGCATCGGACAGGCCATACGAAGGCTTGACCTGAATGGAGGCTTCGACGCCGGTGGATTTCTCCATCGCCGTCACACTCAGCAGGCCGTCGGCATCCACCTGGAAGGTCACACGAATATGTGCCCCACCGGCAGGCAACGGCGGTAAACCACGCAGCGTAAAGCGCGCCAGCGAACGGCAATCTTGCACCAGTTCACGCTCGCCTTGCAGCACGTGGATCATCATCGCGCTCTGGCCGTCTTTAAAAGTGGTGAACTCCTGCGCTCGCGCCACCGGAATGGTGGTATTACGCGGGATCACTTTCTCGACCAGGCCACCCATGGTTTCCAGGCCAAGCGACAGTGGGATCACGTCCAGCAACAGCATTTCGCTATCCGGTTTGTTACCCACCAGGATATCCGCCTGAATAGCGGCACCGATCGCTACCACCTTGTCCGGATCGATCGACGTCAGCGGCGTACGGCCAAAGAACTCGCCTACCTGTTCGCGTACCAATGGCACACGGGTTGAGCCGCCCACCATCACCACTTCCAGCACCTCTTCGGCACTGACGGCGGCATCTTTCAGTGCGCGGCGGCAGGCCATCTGGGTACGTTTCACCAGCGAGGCAATCAGCGTTTCGAACTGTTCGCGGGTCACTTCACCCTGCCAACCAGCGATATCTACCGTGGTGCTCTGCGCATCGCTCAGGGCGATTTTGACTGCAATCGCGGCATCCAGCAATTGGCGTTGCACACCATGATCGCTGCGATCGCTAATGCCTGCCTGTTCACGCAGCCAGTCCGCCAGCAGATGATCGAAGTCATCGCCACCCAGCGCAGAATCACCGCCGGTAGCCAGGACTTCAAACACGCCACGGCTGAGGCGCAAAATGGAAATATCGAAGGTACCGCCACCCAGATCGTAAACGGCGATCACTCCTTCCTGACCCGAATCCAACCCGTAGGCGATAGCCGCGGCGGTCGGTTCGTTCAACAGGCGCAGCACGTGCAGGCCAGCCAGACGCGCAGCGTCTTTGGTGCCTTGGCGTTGAGCGTCGTCGAAGTAAGCAGGAACGGTGATCACCACCCCATCAAGTTCACCTTCCAGCGCCGTTTTAGCGCGGGTAGCCAGTGCCCTGAGGATATCGGCGGAAACACCAACTGGGTTAACCAGGCCTGCGGCGGTCACGATCATTGGCAAGCCGTTATCGCTGGCCTGGAACTGATACGGCAGGTTTGGATAGCGTTGTTGCACGTCCGCCAAAGAGCGGCCCATCATGCGTTTGACGGAGCTGACCGTATTGACCGGATCTTGTGCCGCCTGCGCACGAGCGCTCCAGCCAACCTGGTGTTCGGTGGCCTGATAATGCACCACTGAAGGCAGCAGATAGCGCCCTTCGAGGTCAGCCAGCGTTTCGGCCTGGCCGCTACGCACCGTAGCCACCAGCGAGTTGGTGGTGCCCAGATCAATACCGGCAGCCAGGCGGCGCTGATGCGGCGCAGCCGTGAGCCCAGGCTCACTAATTTGTAATAAGGCCATTTACAGAGCTTCCAAAATCGAGATCAAGGATCTATTACTCAAAACCCAGCAATTTTTCTTCGCGTTGTTCAATCTGTTGCTGGAGTTTGTCCAAAAAGCGTAGCTTGCGCACGGTATCGGCAGCCTGCGACCACTGCTGCTCATCCAGCTCCTGCACCATCTGCGCGCTACGCTGTTTGAAGGTCTTGTTCAGGCGTATGGCAAAGGCAGCCAGCGCGTTTTGCGCATCCGGCGAGCGTTCAATGGCATCAAGCTCTTCACGCAGCTCCAATTGCTCCATCAGGAACGCCGTGTCGCGCATTGTATGTTGCTCATTGCCCAAATCAAAGCCGTGCAAAGATAGCATATACTCGGCACGTTTTAACGGGTGCTTCAGCGACTGATAGGCTTCATTGATGGTCGCCGCCTGCTGTAACGCCATCAGGCGTTCACGCTCAGGTTGGAGGGCATGACGATCGGGGTGGAATTGGCGCTGCAAATCTTGATAGCGTGAGGTAAGCAAGCTGCCGTCTACGCTGTAGCGGACCGGCAACCCGAATAAAGTAAAGTAATCCATAGCGTGCTCGGGCGTTATCGTGATGATTGAGGTTCCCCCGTGGGTCACGGGGGAGCACGATGGACTGTCAGACGTTAAAGCTTTCGCCGCAGCCGCACTCGCTTGAGACGTTCGGGTTGTTGAACTTGAAGCCTTCGTTCAGACCTTCCTTGACGAAATCAAGCTCGGTGCCGTCCAGATAGACCAGGCTCTTGCCGTCAATGATCACCTTGACGCCTTTGTCTTCAAAAACGAGATCATCGTCGTTCGCTTCATCAACAAATTCGAGCACATACGCCATTCCGGAACAGCCGGAAGTTCGCACGCCCAGACGCAGGCCGAGACCTTTGCCACGGTGGTCCAAAAATGCCTGAACCCGCTGCGCGGCGCTGTCGCTCATGGTAATCGACATAACAACCTCTTCAATCTTAGCCCGCAAGGCGGGCTAACTGACTCAATAATAACTACTTGGCGCTGTGCTTGCTCTTGTAGTCGGCGATCGCTGCTTTAATGGCGTCTTCGGCCAGAATTGAGCAGTGAATTTTAACCGGAGGTAACTCCAGTTCTTCGGCGATCTGGGTATTTTTGATCGCTTCGGCCTGATCAAGAGATTTGCCTTTCATCCATTCGGTTACCAGCGAGCTGGAAGCGATGGCGGAACCGCAGCCGTAGGTTTTGAAACGGGCATCTTCGATAATGCCTTCGTTGTTGACCTTGATCTGCAGCTTCATCACGTCGCCACAGGCCGGTGCCCCTACCATACCGCTACCGACGGTAGGATCTTCGTTATCAAACGACCCTACGTTACGCGGGTTTTCATAATGATCGATTACTTTTTCGCTATAAGCCATGACGTTGCTCCTGGATCCTGAGAATTAATGATGTGCCCATTCGATGCTGTTGATATCCACGCCCTGCTTGAACATATCCCACAGTGGAGAGAGATCGCGCAGACGGCCAATGGATTTACGCACCAACGCAATGGTGTAATCGATCTCTTCTTCCGTGGTGAAACGCCCCAGGGAGAAACGGATCGAGCTGTGCGCTAACTCATCACTCATACCCAGTGCACGCAGCACATAGGAGGGTTCAAGGCTGGCAGAAGTACAGGCAGAACCTGAAGAAACCGCCAAGTCTTTCAACGCCATGATCAGCGACTCACCTTCAACGTAGTTGAAGCTGACGTTGAGAATGTTCGGTGCACCGTGTTGCAGATCGCCGTTCAGATACACTTCTTCCATATCTTTCACGCCGTTCCACAGACGATCACGCAGAGTGCGCAGGCGTGCCATTTCGCTGGCCATTTCTTCTTTGGCGATACGATAGGCTTCACCCATGGCAACGATCTGATGCACTGCCAGCGTACCGGAACGCATACCGCGCTCATGGCCACCGCCGTGGATCTGGGCTTCGATGCGGATGCGCGGCTTACGCTGCACATACAGAGCACCAATGCCTTTCGGGCCATAAATCTTGTGGCCGGAGAAGGACATCAGATCCACTTTCAGCTTGCTCAGATCGATAGGCAGTTTACCTACGCTCTGGGTCGCATCAACGTGATAGATAATGCCACGCGCCCGGCACATTTCGCCGATGGCGGCAATATCCTGCACCACGCCAATTTCGTTATTCACGTGCATGATAGAAACCAGGATGGTGTCTTCACGCATCGCGGCTTCGAGAACCTGGAGATCGATGATCCCGTTGCTCTGCGGTGCCAGATAGGTGACTTCAAAACCTTCGCGCTCAAGTTGGCGGCAGGTATCGAGCACGGCTTTATGTTCGGTTTTGCTGGTGATGATGTGCTTGCCCTTCTTCTGATAGAAGTTGGCAGCGCCTTTGATCGCCAGGTTATCGGATTCGGTGGCCCCAGAGGTGAACACGATCTCACGCGGGTCCGCGCCAACCAGTTCAGCAATCTGGTTACGGGCGATATCAACCGCCTCTTCCGCCTGCCAGCCGAAACGGTGGGAACGGGAGGCCGGGTTACCGAAAGTGCCGTCCAGGGTCAAAAACTGCATCATCTTCTCGGCAACACGCGGGTCGACCGGAGTGGTTGCCGAGTAGTCCAGATAAATCGGTAATTTCATTGCTCTTGTACTCCGTACATCACTTCCAAAAACCAATAAATTAGTCGTCAGCTGCTTATGCGCGCAGATTAACGTTGATCGTTTCTTGCAGACGACCGTTGGCCGTGCGGCGCGTATCGCTATTTTGACGGTCTGCCACGTCCAGCACTTCCTGGTTGTTCACCAGTTCGGCCAGCGTAATATTGTTCAAGAACCCGCTGATGCGCTCGCTCAGATCGCGCCACAGGGTATGGGTCAGGCAACGATCGCCCCCCTGACAGCCTTCTTTACCCTGGCAACGGGTTGCGTCTACTGATTCGTCAACTGCGGAAATCACCGCACCCACGGCGATAGCATCCGCGTCTTTGCCCAGCAGGTAACCACCGCCTGGCCCACGTACGCTGGCCACCAGGCCATTCTTACGCAGACGGGAAAACAGTTGTTCCAGATAAGAGAGCGAGATACCTTGGCGTTCGGAAATATCCGCCAGTGGTACCGGCCCTTCCTGGGAGTGTAATGCCACGTCGAGCATGGCGGTTACTGCATAACGGCCTTTGGATGTCAGTCTCATAGCTAATTGGTTACCTGTTGGTCAAACATGGGCCAAATTCTGACATTCCCGAGTAAATCAGTCAACTATTTAACCTACTAATTTACTCAAGTATTCGTGCTTTTTGTGCGCTTTGCTATCCGGTGCATATAAAATACACCTTATAACCCCCAGATAAGCAATACTATCTTGCGTAACTGCGGGTGACAGCAAAATTAATTACCTTGCTGTTTATCCTGTTTCTCGATCGACGTCAGCATGCCACGCAAGATATTCAACTCCTGCGCTTCCGGGCGTGCCCGGGCAAACAGGCGGCGTAAACGGTTCATCACCTGCCCTGGATGGGCGGCGCGGATAAAGCCGGTGCGCACCAGCGTCTGCTCCAGATGCTGATAGAAGCGTTCAATATCATCCACCAGAGGATACGGCGACTCTTCCACCGGTGCAGCCTCTTCCTGCTGGCGTTCGAGGAAGGCAACGCGAACCTCATACGCCAGGATTTGCACCGCCATAGCCAGATTCAGCGAGCTGTAATCGGGGTTGGCTGGAATGGCGACATGATAATGGCATTTCTGTAATTCGTCATTGGTTAGCCCGACACGTTCACGGCCAAAGACCAACGCAACCGGCCCCTGCTCGCCTTCCTGTACCGCGCGCACGCCGCATTCACGGGGTTCCAGCATCGGCCATGGGAGAGTACGCGAGCGAGCGCTGGTGCCCACCACCAAGCGGCAACCCGCAATGGCTTCATCAAAGGTATCGACAATCGTGGCGTTGCCAATTACATCACTGGCGCCTGCGGCCAGGGCGATCGCCTGGGAATCGGGTTTCACCAGTGGATTGACCAGATACAGGTTGGTTAATCCCATGGTTTTCATGGCACGGGCAGTAGAGCCCATGTTGCCAGTATGAGAGGTTTCAACCAGAACAATGCGGATATTGTGCAGCATACAAACTCTGAGCGTTGCGGAAAATCGTAGCATCCTAACACAGTCGTAGGTATTTTGCCGAACACCTGCTATACTTCGCGCCGTTTCCTGTTCTTTAACATCCTGTGGAAGATACCCATGCATCCGATGCTGACTATCGCCGTGCGCGCTGCGCGCAAGGCTGGCAACCTGATTGCCAAAAATTACGAGACTCCAGACGCTGTAGAAACGACTCAAAAAGGGTCTAACGACTTTGTCACCAACGTCGATCGCGATGCTGAACGCCTGATCATCGAAATCATCCGTAAATCTTACCCGAAACACACCGTTATTGGTGAAGAGTGCGGTGAGTTAACCGGTGAAGATCAGGATGTACAATGGGTGATTGATCCACTGGATGGCACCGCCAACTTCATCAAACGTCTCCCCCACTTCTCCGTTTCCATCGCCGTACGCATTAAAGGCCGTACTGAAGTGGCCGTGGTTTACGATCCAATGCGCAACGAACTGTTCACCGCCACCCGTGGCCAGGGCGCACAGCTCAACGGTTACCGTCTGCGCGGCACCAATGCCAAAGATCTGGATGGCACCATCCTGGCGACCGGCTTCCCGTTCAAAGTCAAACAGCACGCACCAGCTTACATCAACCTGCTGGGCAAACTGTTCACCCAATGTGCCGACTTCCGCCGTACCGGTTCCGCTGCGCTGGACCTGGCCTACGTTGCCGCTGGCCGCGTTGATGGTTTCTTTGAGATCGGCCTGAAGCCATGGGACTTTGCTGCTGGCGAACTGCTGGTACGTGAGTCTGGCGGCCTGGTCACCGACTTCGTTGGCGGCCATAACCACTTCAGCTCTGGCAACGTGGTTGCCGGTAACCCACGTGTGGTGAAAGCATTGCTTTCCAATATGCGTGAAGAACTGAGTGAAGCGCTGAAGCGTTAATCTCGGGCGGCATCAGGCGACTGATGCCGCGTTTTCTACTGCAAACTGCTCAACCATTCATTCAGTTGCTGTTGGATATAATCCGGCGCCAGCTTCTCCTGCTCCAAGCGCGTTCCTGGGTAACTTTTGGCGATCAACGCCTCAAACAGCGCCAATTCTTTCTCCTTCAGGTGCATTGGCACTGCGGTCATCGAAGAGTCCTCGTCAACCATCATCGCTGAATAACGCATCACGGTGGCATGATCCATCATCAGAGCCGTCAGCTGTGGTAATTTGCTGCGCGCATCACTTAACACATGCAATCCCCACGAATCGATATCCCCCCAGTAAGCGACCTGTTTATCGGCCAGCCAGGGTGCGTCCAGCCAACTGACATTTTTCCCTCCGCCGGATACCGCTATCGTATCGGCCAATAGGGGTAATCCCAATCCTGACTGCACATTCTCCACCACCAGAATATGTTTGGCCGGTAACGGCTGTTGGCGCAACTCGTCCACCGTTAGCTGCAGCAACCCTAATCCACCCAGCCTGGCCTGCGCGGCGGCGCATAGCGGGCGTACCGTTAACCAACCTTTATGATTGCCTTTAACATCCAGCCAGTTAGCCAAACCACCTTGTGCCTCGATCGCCCCATCATGCAGGCAATTGAGCAGATCGCTAATCAAGCGAACATATTGCTCGACAAATTTGGTATCAACGCCTTGCAGCGGTAAAGCACGCAGATACTGTCCATTCCCCATGCCGGGTTTAAGCTGAGGGATTAACTGCTGCAACCGCTGAATATCTATTGGGGACAACGAGGCTAACAATTCCAGATAATTCACCAATACCGGGTACAATTTGGCCTCTATCGCCAATAATGGCGTCATATTTCGTACCCAGCTATCGCTGCGTGCTTGCGCCTCTTTCCCCAGATAAGCCAGCAAGCTGGTGATATCCTCAAGCACCAACGCCATCGGCACCCGCTGGTTCCCTAACGTTCGATAATTACGATCTTCCCACTCAAGCCATTGCTGCTGCGGAAATTGCCGCCAGGCACCGACATAGCGCTGAAAATGGGCCAGGTCAGCTAATATTGCCCGATTCGTTGGTGGTTTCAGCGAAACGCGTATTGGAAAGGGGCGTTCCCCCAAAAGACGGGCTTTTAAATTGCCCCGGTGTAACCATTCACGCTTCGAGATCAAGGCATAAGCCTGCTCAGGCAAGCGCCCCCAATCATCCGCCATGTTGGCCAACCTCGGTTAATTCGATGCCTAGGTTCTGTGCGCGGCGTTGGCGTGCCGTATCCAACCGCCGATCGATTTCCGCCCAGGTGACTTCACACAGGCGGCTTTCATGGTTCTTGGCATCACGTTCGGCAATCAGCAACGAGCGCGCAGATTCACGCGCCAGGTTGAGGTTCTTATAGGGCGTAATGATATTGACGTGAATGTGCAATTCACGGAAGACCTGCAATACCCGGCGGCTAACGGCCTCCGCCGTATTGGAAAAGGCCTCATCCAGAAATACCGTACAGTAAACCGGTCGTTCCTGGCCTTCGGGAGTCAACACATAGGCCAGACTAGCGGCGACAATCGTGCCAGCGAAGGATTCCTTCTCCCCTCCTGATTTTCCGCCCGAAGATAGCAAGACGTCACGCACGTCATGGTTGGCCATATCCCGTTCTTCGGCAAAGAAGGACATTTGATAACGCGCATCCAGCAGGCGCAGGCTTTCCTGCGTCCCCGAAGAGGCCGGATTACTGGCTTTTTCCAGGATCCCTACCACCAGCCTTAACTGCTGATAACGTGCCAGATGATCGTCACTGGTTGCCTGAGCGAAAACCTTATCCAACTGGCGATTAAAATCCTGCACGTGAGGATACAGTTCGATCTTGGTGCCCAACTTCAAATAGCTCCCGGCACGGAACTCGGTGCGAGCCAGCACTTTATTGATAGTCGCAATCCGCTCCAAAATATCATCGCGTTCGGCATCAATGCGTTGACGAATACGCACCATTGACTGGGTGGCGTGCTTATTCAGACGTGCTTTGAACTGATCCACCAAGGCTGGCAGACCTTCCCGCTCCAACTGTTCGAGGTGTTGCAAATACTCGGGCAGGCTGTCGACACTGGCTCCCCAACTACCTGCGATAATTTCCCACTTGGTACGGAAGGATGACATACTGCCCACCGCTTCCCGCAGCGCATTGTTCTTGCGATCGCTGGCTTTATCCTGAGCTGTCACCAACCGCTTGCGGTGTGATTCAGCCAAAAACGCCAGTTGAGACAGCTCCGCGTCGTCCAAGGTCCCGACTCGTTGTTGTAGCAGAAGACGCACCTCGTCTTCCATCCCAGGCTCCGCCGCCTTGCTGGCTTTATCCTGCTCGCGCTGCGCGTTGGCTTTTTCGTTATCCAACCCGCCTTGGCTGGCATTCTTGCGGTCTTTCTCTCCCCGCAAGGTGGCTAAACGCTGCTTGGCCTCCTCCCAACGTGCTTTACACTGCTGGAGATCGCTCCCTGAAGCCACCCACTGATTAAGCTGTTGCTCAATCCGGCCAACCTTGCCTTGCCACAGCGGAGCATCGATATCTTCCCAACGATAGCGAGGCAGTTTTTGCCACAACGCTTCCCGTTGGTTAACCTCATCCAGATCGATACGCGCCGATTCCAGCGCCTTTTGCGTTTTGCTCAACTCATTGTCTGATGACTTGATATCCTGCTCTAACAAGGCAATACGCGTCTGGTTAGAAAACCCCAGTTGCCATGCCCGCCGATCGTCAACCTTATGCTGATCCTTTTTCTCAAAACGACCTTTGTCGCGATGAATCAACCCTTGCTGAGTCATGGAAAATGCGGTGGCATCCAGAGTTTCGACCGTATCGACACAGTGCAAATCGAAATGCGCCAGATGGTGCTGCAGCCAGCTGCGGTAAGGATGCTCGCGCCAGGTTAATTTATGCAGGTAGCCATCATGATGGAACGCTGGCTGGGCTGACGCTACGGCTTCCCGAACCACCTGCACTCGGACATGAAGCCCGGTATGACGCTGGTTCAGCCAGCGGGTCACCAAATGAAAGCTGGTTTCCGGCACGGCTAGCGTCGTGCGAATGCCGCCTAATGCCCGCTCGATAGCCCCTTGCCATTGTTGCTGATCCGGGTCAACATCCAACAGTTCCCCGATAAACAGACATTGTTCACGTGGCAACGCCAAGGCAGCCACCATTTCGTCACGCAAACGTTGGAAACGCAGATCGATATTCGAATCAGGCCGGGCGCGTATCCCTTCCAATTCCTGTTCAAGTTGGCGCAACTGCCCTTGCAAGTTTGCCAACTCAGCGCTCAGCGCGCCAAATCCATCTTGAGCTGCGCGCTTTTCATCGCTAATGGTTTGCAGTTTTTCCCGCGAAATCGCCTGATTATGTAGAAAGACCCCTTCACGCAGGCTGGTCTCCAGCCCCAGAGCTTTAACCTCTTGCTGATACTCCGAGGCCTTAATACCCACGCTTTCCAGTTGACGCTGAGCCTGCGCCAACTCTTGCTTGATGATTTCGATCCGATCGCCACCGGCGTTAATATAATCCGTATGCGTTTTTTCAACCTGTTCCTGGGTTTCCTGCTCATCGCGATCCAACTGCCTGATCTCCAACGCCAGCGCGTCCAGTTGGTTTTGTAACCCTTTGATCCTGGTTTCCCACAGGCGAAAACCACATTCCCCCATGTAAACCGGTAAGGCATCAAGCTGTGCCGTTAGCCGTTTGATCTCCGCTTCACTGCTGCGCAAGCTACGATCTAAATCGGGGAACCTGATCAGATGATCCCGCTGGTTGCGGGCATCCAGCAAGCGCTCATGGATCGCCACCAGATCGGCGAACTCATCCACCACCCGACGGGCATCATCTTTAACACCGCTGGCTTCAAGCACCAGTTCCCGGATCAATTCGGTTAAATCATCGATTTTCTTTAAACCCAACGCCCGCGCCAGCAATGCCGGAGCATTTTTATTTTCCATATGCAGGCAGCGCCGGTAGGTTTCCTGATAATCGCTAAAATTATCACCGCATGGCGTAATGGCGGGATCTTCTTTCAACCATTGGTTCAAGCCGCGCACGTTGCCCTCACCAAAGCGATCTAACAGCTCTTTCAAGGCAACATCGCGCCGCGCCACTAGATAGATCCGGCTAATGTCAGCCAGCGCGTGGCTGTGTTTGGTGGTCCAGAATAACGCTGCCAACACGATGCAAGAGCCATCATCGGCACGGTATAATGCCCGTAATGCGGTAAGCACGGGTCCTTCACGCTTGCTTTTGACCCGCGTTTTGGCTCCGTCATGCTCCGAGCCGAAGCTGCCGCGCATATAGGACACCAGCGAACGATCGGTACGATCCCCCTGCGCCGCGGCAATATTAAACGAAGCTTTACCCGCTGGCAGCAGCAGCGCCATCAGGCCATCGATCAGCGTCGATTTACCTGACCCGTTATCCCCAGTCACCAAGGTGCCCAGCGGATCGATGACGGCCGTATGCAGTTGGTGAAATGACCCCCAGTTATAGACGGATAACTCAGCCAGCCTGATTTGCCCGCAATCAGCACCAGCCAGCGTCAGTTGTTCACTCTTCACCATCATCTGCTTCCTCCTTGTTAGCCGGAGAGGTTTCCGCGCTCAGAGCTAGCCGCTCATACTCTTCGAGCATTTTTTCCAGAAAATCCGCATTCACCACATAACGAATAACCGGCGTAATTTCATAGCGCTCGCTCTCGCCACGGATCGCCGACAAAATATAGCGCTCTGCCATTTTATCTAACGCAGAATTCAGCTTCTTTCTATCCGCTTTACTGTTATTGGTTAGCGGCAGAAAAGGCGTCAGATGGCTTTCAATACGCTCAATGTCAATGATCACGCGCTGCTCACCTGCGCGCTCCCGCTCCTGAAAATGCTTGCGTAGCACCAACAGCAGTAAGGTGTCATACAAGGACAAGGTGCGGCGGTTAATCAGGGAAATGGTTTCGGTCTCCTCATCTTCCTCCAGATCTTGCTGCAGGACAAAAGCCACCCCGCCCGCTTCATCCAGTAATAAACGCAGATACATATTGGCCAAATGAATACCGATGACGGCCTGATGGCGACATAAGCTTTCAAACAACTTGGGTTTTTGCGAAGCCAGGACGACACCAACACGCAGCAGGCTAACCAAAGTACGCCGGATCTCCGGGGCTAACGCCTCGGTATCAGCTTCCGTGACTTCGGGTTCAGCGATAGCAACCTCTGGTGCCGGCAAATCCAGCTCCAAATCCAGCCGCTCTTCCGGCAGTTTTGCCACGGGTTCAGGCTCGGGAGCTCGTTCCCGCTGCTCTTTGCTAAGCTGGCTTAAACGCCGCATGCGATCCAGCAAGTCACCGGATGACAGTTTCTCTTCACTCATAGCGCCAGCTCCCCCAAGTTCGCGGGAAACATGGCCGCACTCAGCAGATAGCCGGGGATCACCGCATTCAGTTGCACACCTTGTTTATCCGTCACCATTATCGTTTCCTTTTCATCCAGCTCCGTCGCTTTTACCGCTTTGGCAACGCGCAGCCAGGCAACCAATTCTTCCAGCCCCATCTCTAACGGCTGCTGCTGCGCCAATGCGGCAAGGGTCATAGGGCCACCGCGCTGCAATATCTCCCGCAGGCACTGCGCCACTTCGAGCATGCTTACCGTGTCCAGATAGTCCAGCATATCGTCGCTGGGAATATTGCCGTTGGTTTGTACTTCTACGCCAGAGGTATCCAACTGCTCATCGGGAGACTTCAGCAGCAGAGCATCTGGCGAGTAAAAGCGAATATGCCCAGTGGGTAGACGTACCGAGGTGCTGATTTTCAAGCTGTTCTGGTCTTCCTTAAAGCGGATCGCCAACCGCTCCAGCCGCCCCAACAGGCGATCTACAGCGCGTTGTTCAGACAATGTCCCGCTTTCGATATAAGCACGCAAGCTCTCTTCGGTCTTACGGCGGATCAGAAATACCCGTTCACTTTCGCGGCTCAGCTCACGCATCAGTTGCCCAAGAAACTGTTTTTGCTGGGCCGTTAATGATTCTGCGACCGGGAGATTCAGAATCACCTGTAACTGCTCGCGAAATTCCGTCGTACGGTTTTGATCGCACAACAATTGGAAAAACCCCTCGAAGGCACTGCCAGCATCGGTCTCGGTCAATAGCTGTTCTTTTTCCAGCACTGCCAATAGCACTTCCCCTCGGCTTGCTCCCTGTTCGATCATCTGGATACGAATATCTTTATCCATGGTGCGGATTTCGTCTTCGACACGGCGAAAATCCCCCGTCAGCACCGAAGCCAACTGATAGATTTCCCGTAAACGCTCTCGTTGCTGAGAAGGCGACAGCTCAACGATCACCCCAGCATTGACCGCGTCTATTTCACGCTGAATTTCACGCCTTTTCTGCTCAAGCACCGCCAAACGGCGATCGGGATTGGGTGAGATAGAAATCACAAAGTCACGTACCGCATCTTGTACGATGCGTAAATGTGAGGCCGTGGTGGTGGCATTGTGCTGATCTAAAGAGAGGCTAAAGCGTAGGGCGGTTTCACAGGCATCGGTTTTGGTCAGTTGGCCGTCCAACTCACGTAACCACCCTGCCTGGATCCATTGGTTCAGATAGCTGGTCGCAGGGCTTTCGGTGATCCAAATTCCCTGGAGGCGGCACTGTTCAAGAATGCTGTCCAATAGAATGCGGGCACGCCCATAGGGCACTTCATTTTCTTCACTGAACAGATCGGCGACGAAGGCCAATATCAGCGGGGCGTTATCCGCGCGCAATAACTTCCAGGCAATATTTTCCTGATAGATACGCCGGAATCTGGCTTGGAACTCATAGAAACTAATGATAAACCTCTCTTTCTTTATAATAAATCCTGAGGGATTACATTAGGTTATTTTACTTATGTTATCTTTTTGTTCAATATTTAATCCTGCGTTTAACGGGAAAAAGGCCGGATCCCGCCGCCAAATTCCGGCTGAGCGCTGACGTATAGCAGCACACCGGCAAACAGCAAAATTAAACCTCCGGCTAACGCCAACGAGCCCCAAGCAATCGCACTCCAGGCCGCTGGTGCGCGCTGGCGGCTGATGCGTATCGCCAGCTTACGGCTGTAATGCACCAATAGCGCCAAGCCGGAAATCGTGATCGAAGTACCCAATGCCATGGCCAGTGCCGACAATACGCCCCAGGTAAAAACGCCGATCACCTTGGAAAACAGTAATACCAGGATCGCCCCGGAGCAAGGCCGTAGCCCCATTGCCAACACAATCGCCGTTTTGGTGCGCCAATCATTGCCGGCTTGCAGTTCCTCATCGCTCGGCAAATGCCGGTGGCCGCAACCACAATTCGCGCTATGTACATGCTCGGCTGGCAGAGGTTGCAAGCTGTTGATACGCAGCGCAGGCCGAGGCCGCATGGCTTTTACCGCCATGAATAAGCGCTTTAACGCCCGCCAGCTCAGTAAGACACCGAGCAGGATCACCAGAATAAAACTGCCCTTCTCCAGCCAGAAACTGCTCTGATGCAGCTGACGGGAAGAAAGTTGTAGCACCACCAACACTAGCGTGACCAGGGCGATCGCGACCAATCCCTGCACCACGGAGGCGGCAAACGTCAGCTTCAGGCTGCTTTTCAACCGTGCCGGGTGGGTAGCCAGATAGGTGGCGATCACCACTTTACCGTGGCCCGGCCCCAGGGCATGCAATACGCCATAGCCTAGACTGAACAGCATCAGCGCCACTCCCGCTTGCTGGGGAGCCGCCTTGACCTGTTGCAGCAACGCCGCCATTTCCTGATGTAGCCCTTTCTGCCACACCACGCTTTGCATCAACAGTTGCGGCCAGTAATGCCAACCCCACTGGGTCACCACCGCCAGCAGAACAAAGAACAGCAACAACGGCCACAGGCTGAAGGCCCAATGGCGCTGAGGTTTGCTGGTCTGGCTGAGGTTTAGTGACATGTTAACGTCACCCGCTGGGCAAACTGTTGCCCTAATGCCATATCTTCGCCAGGCGAGTCGTTTTTATCGAGAGACAGTGCATAGGCTTGTAATGACGAATCAGGCTTTGGCGCCATCAGGCTGAATTTACACTGCTTGGCCATCTCTTGCGGCAAGTGCAGCGCCTTTTGATCCTGATAGGTCATGTCCACAAAATAGGTGGGATCGTAGGTGGCAATCTCAAAGGGTTTCCCCGCCAACGGCTGTGGCTGGGCCAGCGGCAACACAAACTCCAGCACGGCTTTATGGCCCTGCCGGGATAGATGGTATTCGGTTGGCAGATTGAGGTATTTCACCGGTTTGCCTGCGCGGTAAATATCGGTGAAATAGTGCTGCCCGAGGACGTTAGCCATCACTTCCGCCGCCAGTTTTTTCC
>NZ_JBKJYW010000096.1:0-18621 GCF_046715635.1 Serratia sp. (in: enterobacteria) | reverse complement strand
GCCGTGCCTTTGGCTTATCTGGAAGAGTTGCAGAAATAAGCGACCCCTCACCCCAGCCCTCTCCCACAGGGAGAGGGAGCTGGCACGGTGATGTTGTCGGGTCCAGGATTTAATCTGTAACTATTTGAGTTAAAACAGAGTGCTGTAACGAGTAGTAGCACGATCGGTTCCCTCTCCCTGTGGGAGAGGGTTAGGGTGAGGGGCATATCCAGCGCCCAGCAAGCATCACACGGTTAAATACCCGGCACCCTCCGCCGGATTTTTTTATGGAGTGCCAGCAATGAAGCAGCTGATTAAGAACGGCATTCTGGTTGATAGCGACGGGCAGTACGCTCAGGATTTGTTGATTGAAAACGGGGTAATCTGCCAGCGCGACACGGCGATCGAAGCCGATAGCCAGTGTGAAGTTATCGATGCGTCCGGCTGTTACGTCATGCCTGGTGGCATCGATGTCCATACCCATTTCAATATCGATGTCGGCATCGCCCGCAGCTGCGACGATTTTTTCAGTGGTACGCGCGCGGCGGCCTGCGGCGGTACCACCACCATTATCGATCATATGGGATTTGGTCCGGCGGGCTGCAATCTCCATCACCAGCTCAACGTCTACCACCAGTATGCGGCCGGCAATGCGGCGATCGACTACGGCTTTCACGGCGTGATCCAGCATATTGACGACGGCATTCTCGAAGAGATGGCCAGCATGGTGCATGACGAAGGGATCAGCAGTTTTAAGCTGTATCTTACCTACCTCTACAAGATCGATGATGCCGACGTGCTGCGGGCCTTGGGGCAACTGCGGCAGGTTGGGGCATTGACTACCGTTCACCCAGAAAACGATGCCGCGATCGCCTTGCGCCGTGCTGCGCTGGTGGCTGCGGGTAAAACAGCACCGATCCACCACGCATTAAGCCGCCCCTTGGAATGTGAGGCGGAAGCGATTGGCCGGATGATCAATCTGGCCCATCTGGCAGACAACGCGCCGCTGTACATCGTCCATTTATCTAATGGTCTGGGGCTGGATTATTTACGTCTGGCACGCCAGCAGCGCCAACCGGTGTGGGTAGAAACCTGCCCGCAGTATCTGCTGCTCAACGAACAGTGTTACCTGCGTGAAGATGGGGCGAAATACATCCTCAGCCCGCCGCTGCGTGACCAGCGGGAGTTGGATCGCCTGTGGGTAGGCATTGCCGACGGTTCGATCGATACGGTCGCCACCGATCACTGCACTTTCCCTTATCACCAACGGCAGGCAATGGCGGCGGGGGATTTTACCCACTGCCCGAACGGCCTGCCTGGGGTCGAGAATCGCATGATGCTGCTGTTCTCTCACGGGGTGATGAGCGGGCGGATTTCCCCTTCACGCTTTGTGGCGCTCACCAGCAGCAACCCGGCGCGGTTGTTCGGCCTGTGGCCGCGTAAAGGCAATCTAAACCCCGGTGCAGATGCCGACGTGGTGATCTTTGATCCGCGCCAATCCACGGTGATCAACCACGCTCGGCTTCATGACAATGCGGACTATTCCCCTTATGAAGGTTTTCAGTGCCAGGGCGCGCCGGTGCTGACGATATGCCGGGGTGAAATCGTGGCACGCAATGGCGAATTTACCGGGCGGCAGGGATACGGGCAGTTCTTGCAGCGTCGACCTTTCAATGCCCAGATCGCGGCAAAAATGGGGTAACACCTCACTAAACAACAAGGATCAAAATGAACAAGAAAATAGTTCTGGCATTGGGCGGTAACGCATTGGGTGAGGGCCTGGCGGAACAGATGCAGGCGGTCAAAACTACCGCGCGGGCGATTGTCGATTTAATTGAGCACGGCCACCAGGTGGTGGTCACCCACGGCAATGGCCCTCAGGTGGGCATGATCAACCTGGCGTTTGAGGCGGCGGCAAAAAGTGAAGCCCATACGCCGATGCTGCCGATGTCGGTGTGCGTTGCGTTGAGCCAGGGATATATAGGTTACGATCTGCAAAATGCCCTGCGTGAAGAGTTGCTCGATCGCAATATCGTCAAACCGGTAGCCACGCTGATCACCCAGGTGATCGTCAACGGCAGCGATCCGGCGTTCCTCAATCCCACCAAGCCGATTGGCTCGTTCTTTACCAAGGCCGAAGCCAGCCAACTGACCAAGAACGGTTACAACATGGTAGAGGATGCGGGCCGTGGCTACCGCCGGGTTGTGGCTTCGCCCAAGCCGATCGACATCGTGGAGAAAGAAACGGTACGCGCCATGATGGAGGCCGGGCAGGTGGTGATCACCGTGGGGGGGGGCGGTATTCCGGTGATCCGCGAAGGTAACCACCTGCGGGGAGCCAGCGCGGTGATCGATAAAGACTGGGCCAGTGCCAAACTGGCAGAGATGATTGATGCCGATATGCTGATCATCCTCACCGCGGTGGAAAAGGTGGCGATCAACTTTGGCAAACCGAATGAGCAATGGCTGGAGCAGTTGAGCATTGCCGATGCCCAGCGCTTTATCGAAGAAGGGCACTTTGCCAAAGGCTCAATGCTGCCGAAGGTAGAGGCGGCGGTGGCGTTTGCCGAATCCAAGCCAGGGCGTCAGGCGTTAATCACGGTATTGAGCAAGGCTCAGCAGGGCATTGAAGGCAAAACCGGCACGGTGATTAGCCATTAATCATAGACACCAGACTCACAAGAGGCGCTGCATACTGCACCCCTTGTGAGTCAACAATCGCTATCTGCGCCCAAGTTTCATAATGGCTTCAAGCACCGCCCCGGCGATGGCCCGCGCCTTATCTGACACCGTGGTGTAATCCGCCAACGTACCGCGTGGGTCGATATCGCCGATTTTAGTGCCGGTTTTGACCTCCAGACCATCATGCAGCAAACCGCGCACCATACCAGAAAGCGGCGCAATCACCGGCACCTCGCCGCAATGAGCTACCACATCGCCCTCCTGTACCAAATCCCCTAAAGCGACGCGACATTGCATAACGCCATCGGCGGGTGCACGTATCACCCGGCGGGTTGTGTGGCCAGCGATATTGCCGGGAATACCGGTATTGGGATGGGTGTAGCCTTGATAAATCACCCGGCCCAATGCGTGGCCGCGATTGGTTTCGATTACCGCATCGCAATCCTGCCCGGCGTTGAAGCCAGGGCCGAGAGCCACGGTGAACGGAGCCATATTGCGGTGAGTCCCCAGATTTTGCTTGGCCAGAATAGCGTCCACCAGAAAACGGGGTTTGAGCTGCTCCAGGCTACGAGTCTCTGGGTCAACCAGCAGCGGGATCTCGCCACGGTTGATGATGTCAAAGGCTTCATTGACGTCGTTGGCCAGGCAGGCGGTGACGCCCTCCACGCAGGTTTTGCCGTCAAACATCGCTTGAGCAAATGCCACCGTCCGGCGGATGGCGGTCGGTTGGGCAATGTCCAGCATGATGACCTGAAAACCGGCATGATACAGCCGCAGCGCTACGCCAGTGGCGATATCGCCTGCGCCACGGATCACCACCAGCTTGTCGCGCGTTAAGCGGATGTCATTTTTCATCAGCCCGCCAGCGGATTGGTTGCGTACCTGCAACAGCTCTGCCAGCACGCTAATGGCGATTTCTTCCGGCGTTTCTGCGCCGATGCTGTAGCCGACCGGGGCATGCAGTCTGGTAAGCTTGTCATCATCCACGCCGCGCTGGCGCAACTGTTGGGTAAAGGTCTGCACCTTGCGGCGGCTGGCAAGCAATCCCAGATAGCGCAGCGGCTGCTCGATCAGCACGTTGAGCGCCTCGCAATCCTGATTGTTGGTGGCGATGATCACGAAGTTGGCAGGATCAATATTCATCTTGTCGATGGCCGCCGGGAAGGTCTCGCCATGAATCAGAGTGGTGCCCACCGGAAATAGCGCCGGGTCGAGGCTGGCCGGGTAGATATCGGCAACGTGAATATCAAAGCCCAGCGGCTTGGCGGCGTTGGCGATGGCGCGGTTGACGTGCCCGGCCCCAATCAATACCAGGCGCGGGCGCAGGCCATGCACGTCGATATATACCGACATCGCGCCACCACAGTCCGAGCCTACCGCATCCTGCCCGGTGCGTGCCATACGGCCATGAAACACCCTGGCCTTGCGCTCCGCAATGGCATCAATTGCCTGTTCAATCACCAGGCGTTCGATCATGCCGCCACCGATAGTGCCAATACAGTCACCATCGGCCATCACCAGCATTTGCCCCGAATGGCGCGGTGTAGATCCACGGCTTTCGATAATCTGGGCGAGCGCAAAGGGCCGGTTTTGTTCTTCTAAACGTGCAGCTTCGGCGAAGATATTCATTATGACCTCGTCAATAACCTCAGAAATATTATCGTGTTAAGCACCGTATCAGGTGGTGGATCGCCGGGGTCTCTTGCACTGCGCCAAACCAGATGGCACTGAGCGCCAGCTCTGGCCGCAGCAGGTTTTGCCAACTGGCTGCCAGTTGATTATCACAATGAGAAACCTGATTGATCAGCCAGACTCGCCGTGCCTGGGGTGGCGTGCCTTTGAACATCCCGTCAGGGTGCGCGATCAGGGTGTCGAATACCTGGTGATCCAATATTTCACTGGCACCGACCCCCGTCAGCGTTGAGAAAATCGCCCAACGATGAATTTGCTGTGGGTCTGCAGGACGATCGATCACCTGGCCTCCGGTTAGCGCGATAACACAATCACTGCGGGAGGGGATGCAAGGTTCATGCCTTGCCGGGGCTTTCAGGGGTAATCCTCGGGAGCCATCCGCCTCGACCAGGATCACGTCGAAGGCTCCACGCTGTTTGATTTCGTCGATTTGCTCGGGGGTTAACCCGATAACCTTGTTATCCTGCGGTTGATAATGACTGAAGCAGGCGGTAATGGCCGGGGCGCTGCTGGTGGTGGGCGGTTGACCTATCACTAGGCTGTGGTAATTGGCGGCGGTGGGCAGGTACATCTTGGTGGTGGTGGTGAACAGCACACGCTTGCCTTGGTGATAAAATACCTGTGCCAGCCAGTGCAGGGTGCTGGTTTTGCCCCCGGCACCAATCAGGGCGATCAGCAGCGGCTGGCCCCGATCGAGGCGGTGATATTCCTCATTGAAGAGTTCTCTGAAGGTGGGCGTCATAAATAGCCTGTTTTGTGAGTCAGAAAGCGGGGTAAATATCCGTGATTTAACCGATAACCAATCTGCGGTTTTTTCAGGATAGATTGCCGATTTAATCGCAAACAACCTTGATGTAATCGATATTTGGCAAACATTCATACTTTATCGATTGCGGTCTCGTTTTTAACCGGAGTATTTTTTGGCCGTATCAAAGTGATAGCTGGCGATGTTTTTTTGATAATTGATTCTATTAGCGTAGCCGTGATGGTTAAGCGACTAGCTGCATTGATTTTTATTCGCACTTGCGAGAGTGAGCCCGTTCACAAATAAAATTAACAATTAGAACTGCCTCACGAATTTAACCGCTGCCCAACTCCATTGGGAGATTTGGCCTGATTGTTGCTGCGTTATGCCTATCCGCTGTGGAAAACCGTCCTCAGGTTTTTACAGACTCATCATTCAGGCATTTCGCCGCAAGGAGATAAAGCTATGGGAGATTTAATGCGTCCCGTTCCGTTCAAGGCGCTGTTAACCCGGATTTTCGATGAATATCATGAGAGCCGGTCTATTTTTGGTATTCCAGAAAAGCAGTTTTATCGCAAACATGACGATCGGCGGATTAACGTCTTCAATGAAAGTTGTGAAACGCCACTTGGCCCAGCCGCTGGCCCGCATACTCAGTTGGCGCAGAATATCATCGTCTCCTGGCTGACCGGTGGGCGCTTTATCGAATTGAAAACCGTGCAGATCCTCGATCGGCTGGAGCTGGAAAAGCCCTGTATCGATGCCGAAGACGAATGCTTCAACACCGAATGGTCGACCGAATTTACGCTGCTCAAAGCCTATGATGAATATTTAAAAGCCTGGTTTGCCCTGCACCTGCTGGAGGAGATGTTTGACCCACGGGCCAAGGGGGAAAGTAAATCCTTCATCTTCAATATGAGCGTGGGCTATAACCTCGACGGGATTAAACAGCCGCCGATGCAGGACTTTATCCATAACATGATGGATTCTGCACAGCACCCGAAATATGCCGAGTATCAACATATTCTTGCCGCATGGGTTAAGGACGAGGGCTTTATTAGCCAGTTCGCCTTATCCGCCCAGCGTGGAGCATTGGCACAGCTGCCAGAGCATATTCCAGCGCAACTGGTCAGCGGTATTACCCTTTCGACCATGCACGGCTGCCCGCCAGATGAAATTGAAGCCATCTGCCGCTACATGCTGGCAGAAAAACGGCTCAATACCTTTGTAAAATTAAACCCGACGCTGCTGGGTTATTCGCGTGTGCGTTCCATTCTGGATAGCTGCGGGTTTGATTATGTCGGGCTGAAAGAAGAATCTTTCGAGCACGATCTCAAACTGGAGCAGGCGATTGCGATGTTGCACCGCCTGACCGCCTTGGGTAAACAGCAGCATTTAGGCTTCGGGGTTAAACTGACCAATACCTTGGGGGCGATCAACCATAAAGGCGCCTTGCCGGGCGAAGAGATGTATATGTCCGGGCGCGCACTGTTCCCGCTTTCCATCAACGTGGCGGCGGTTCTCTCCCGTGAATTCAACGGGGAACTGCCGATTTCCTATTCCGGCGGGGCAAGCAAGTTTAACGTCCGCGAGATTTTTGACACCGGTATCCGGCCAATTACCATGGCCACCGATCTGCTCAAGCCCGGCGGCTATTTACGCCTGACGGAATGTATGCAAGAGCTGGACGCTTCCGATAGCTGGCAGATGACGCGCATTGATGTCGATAAGCTGCAAGCGCTGGCAGACAAGGCCGTCAGCATGGAGTACACCCAGAAACACTGGAAATCAACGGATCGTATCGACGCTGGTGGCCCACTGCCGATGATTGACTGCTACGTGGCTCCTTGCGTCACCGCCTGTGCCATTAAACAGGATATCCCAGAATATATCCGGCTGCTGGGCGAACAGCGCTATGCCGATGCGTTGGAGCTGATTTATCAACGTAACGCTTTGCCAGCCATCACCGGGCATATCTGCGATCACCAGTGTCAGTACAACTGCACCCGTCTTGATTACGACAGCGCGCTGAACATCCGCGAACTGAAAAAAGTGGCGTTGGAGAAGGGCTGGGATGAGTATCAGCGCCGCTGGCATAAACCGGCAGGTTCTGGCAGCAAACGCCCGGTCGCCATTTTGGGGGCTGGCCCGGCGGGTCTGTCTGCTGGGTACTTCCTGGCGCGGGCTGGGTATCAGGTTACGCTGTTTGAGCGTGAGGCCAATGCGGGCGGGGTGGTGAAAAACATCATTCCACAGTTCCGCATTCCGGCGGAGCTTATCGAGCACGATATCGACTTCGTGGCCGCACACGGCGTGAAGATGGTTTATGGCTGCGATCCCGATCTGACCGTCGACAAACTGCAACAGCAGGGCTTTGACTACGTGTTTATCGGTATCGGCACCGATAAAAACAGCGGCGTGAAGCTGGCGGGCAATAACCGCAACGTCCACAAATCCTTGCCGTTCCTGCGTGATTTCAACCTCGGTAAGCCCATGAACCTGGGCAAACACGTGGCCGTGGTCGGTGCCGGTAACACGGCAATGGACTGTGCCAGGGCCGCGTTGAAAGTGCCAGGTGTGCAGGATGTCACAGTGCTGTATCGCCGCACGCTCAATGAGATGCCAGCCTACCGTGAAGAGTATCAGGAGGCGGTAGAGGACAACGTACAGTTTATGTTCCTCACTAACCCGGAACACTTTGATGCCAATGGCACCTTGACGGCCAGGGTGATGGCGCTGGGGGAGCCGGATGAGAAGGGGCGCCGCCGCCCGGTCGCTACCGAACAGACTTTGACGCTGCAGATGGATACCTTGATCACCGCCATTGGCGAGCAGGCTGACGAGGAGGTGCTGCATAAGCTGGGCGTACCGTTGGATGATGCGGGCTATCCGCAGGTCAACACCGCCACCGGCGAAACCACCCGGCCTAACGTTTTCCTGATCGGCGACGTGCAGCGTGGCCCGTCATCCATTGTTGCTGCCATCGGTAGCGCCCGCAACGCCGCCGAAACCGTGCTGGCGCGGGAAAATGTCAAAACCCATCACGCCGATAAATACTGGTCGAACCTCGATCCGGCGGAAATCTATCGCCGCAAAGGCACTATTTCAGTAGCGCTGGTGGATAAGACCGAGCGCGAAGCCTTCGTGGCCCAAGAGGCCCAGCGCTGTCTGGAATGTAACTACGTGTGCAGCAAATGCGTCGACGTTTGCCCGAACCGTGCCAACGTATCCATTGCCATACCGGGCTTCCAGGATCGTTTCCAGACCCTGCACCTGGACGCCTACTGCAACGAATGCGGCAACTGCGCCCAGTTCTGCCCGTGGCAGGGTAAGCCATACAAAGACAAAGTGACGATCTACAGTCTGGCGCAGGACTTTGCCAACAGCACCAATCCAGGGTTCCTGGTGGACGGGGCGCAGGTCAGCGTACGGCAGGACGGCAAGCTTTACCAACTGCAGATCGATAGCGACGGCCAGCTTGAGCAAGTGCCATCGGAACTGCAGGAGATGTGCCGCATTATCAGCCATGTGCACACTCATCATCATTATCTCCTTGGCCAGGTGGAGGTGTAATCATGCTGATATTAACCAATGCAACCGGCGTGCAGCTTGATCCTGCCAGCGTACAGCACGGTATCGATATCGCCATTGAAGGGGCGTTGATCAAAGAGGTGGGCCAAGGGTTGGCGGCCAAATATCCCCAGGCAGAAGTGCGCAATATGCACGGCAAATGGGTGATGCCAGGGATTGTGTGCGCCCATAACCATTTCTACTCCGGGTTATCGCGCGGGATTATGGCCAACATCGCGCCAAGTCCGGATTTTATCTCCACGCTGAAGAACCTGTGGTGGCGGCTGGATCGGGCGCTGGATGAGGAATCGCTGTATTACAGCGGCCTGATCTGCTCGCTGGAAGCTATCAAGACCGGCTGTACGGCGGTGATCGATCACCACGCCTCACCCAACTTTATCGCCGGTTCGCTGAAAACCCTGCGTGCAGGCTTTATTGAGACCGGGCTGCGCGGCATGACCTGTTTTGAAACCACCGATCGCAACGGCGGGGAGGGCGAGCTGCGGGCTGGCGTGGAGGAGAATATTGCCTTTGCCCAGTTGATCGACGTCGCCAAAAAAGCCGGTAAGGAGCCTTACCTGGTGGAGGCGCATATTGGCGCTCACGCACCGTTCACGGTATCTGATGCCGGGTTGGAGATGCTGCAAGCGGCGGTTAAAACTACTGGCCGTGGTCTGCATATTCACGCCGCCGAGGACAGCTACGACGTATCCCACAGCCACGACAAATATGGCAAGGATCTGATCGAGCGTCTGGCGCAATACGACCTGATCGGGTCAAAAACGTTGGTCGCCCACGGTCTGTATCTGTCTGCGGCGGATATCGAGCTGATCAACCAGCAGGATGCCTTCCTGGTGCACAACGCCCGCTCCAATATGAACAACCACGTGGGCTATAACCATCAGTTGGCGCAGTACCGCAACCTCGCGCTAGGCACCGACGGCATCGGCTCAGACATGTTTGAAGAGCTGAAGTTTGCCTTCTTCAAACACCGTGATACGGGTGGGCCGCTGTGGCCAGATAGCTTTGCTCGCTTCCTGGCCAACGGTAATCAACTGCTGGCGCGCAACTTTGGTGCCAACTTCGGCTGCCTGGCCGCCGGTTATAAAGCGGATCTGACTATCTGCGACTACCCGTCACCCACGCCGCTGGCGGCGCAAAATATCGGCGGACATCTGGCCTTCGGCATGGGGGCTGGCAGCGTCAACAGCGTGATGGTGGAAGGGCGCATGGTCTATCAGGATCGCCAGTTCCCGTTCGATGTGGAACCGATCTACGCCGAGGCGCGCAAGGTCGCGGCCAAGCTGTGGCAGCGTATGGATGCCTTGAACTAAACCGGTCGCCGCCCTGCGAGCACCGGGGCGGCTGACATTGATGAGGGTGCAACATGATTGAGCAATTCTATCGGCCAGAGTCGGTGCAGCAGGCGCTAGAGCTAAAACGCCAGTTCCACCAGGATGCCGTCTATTTCGCCGGCGGTAGCAAATTAAACGCCACACCCACTAAAACACGGCAAAAGATTGCCATCGCGCTGTCGCAGCTGGGCCTGGATCAGGTGAGCTGGCAGCAAGGGGCATTGCATATCGGTGCCACCATTACCTTACAGCATTTAATGGATACCCAGCTTATCCCGCAGGCCCTGCGTGAGGCGCTGGGTTTTGTCTATTCCCGCCATGTTCGTAATCAGGCCACGCTGGGCGGTGAAGTGGTCTCGGCGGCGAAAGACTCGGTGCTGCTGCCGGTGCTGCTGGCATTGAGTGCCCAGGTGGTGGTGGGCAGCGGCAAGACGATGGCGCTGGAAGATTATCCGCTGTGCGGCGGCAGTGAATTACTGCTGGCGGTGGTACTGCCAGATCCTTACCGTACCTGCGCTACCCGTAAAATTGCCCGTTCAGCGGCGGGGTTGCCGGTGGTGACTGCGGCGGTATCCCGCGATGCGCAGGCGAAAATTCGTATCGCCCTGAGCGGCGTGGTGACACCTGGCCGCCTGCGTGATGCAGAGAACAGTGGCCTGAGCGGTCCGGCGTTGGAGCAGGCGGTGGCGCAGATGATATCTCCGCCAGATGACATCTGTGGCAGCCGCGCCTATAAGCGCTATATCACCGGTGTGGTGGTGGCAGACCTGTTGGCGGCTTGCCAGGCATCAGGGGAGAAAGCATGATGAATATTCGCTTTACGCTTAACGACATCCCGCAGGAGACGCAGTGCCAACCCGGTGAAAACGTCCAGCAACTGCTGTTCAAGATGGGAATGCATTCGGTCCGCAATAGCGATGACGGCTTCGGGTTTGCCGGTTCGGACGCGATCCTGCTTAACGGCGTGGTGGTCAACGCCTCGTTGCTGATCGCCGCCCAGTTGGATAATGGCGCGGTGACCACGGCCGAAGCGCTGGGGAGCTGGAACCAGCTCAGCCTGGTGCAACAGGCGATGGTGGACGTGGGGATCGTCCAGTCCGGCTATAACGATGCGGCGGCGGCGCTGATCCTAACGGATCTGTTGGCCCGCATCGAGGAACCAACGCGCGCGCAAATAGACGATGCGCTGTCGGGCTTGTTCAGCCGTGATGCCGGTTATCAGCAGTTCTATCAGGTCGTAGCGCTGGCGGTGGCTCGTCGTAACGATCCCGTATTCCAGTCGCTCGCCGCTCCTGAGTTCCGTAGCGATCTGAACGTGGTCGGTAAGCTGTGTCCTAAGGTGGACGCGGCGAAAATGGTACAGGCCAAGCCTTGTTATGTGGAGGACCGCGTGACCCGCAATGCCTGCATCATCAAGATGCTGCGTAGTCCGCATCCCCATGCCTTGATCACGCATCTGGACGTTAGCAAAGCCGAGGCGTTGCCAGGGGTGGTGCATGTGATCACCCATCGCAACTGCCCGGATATTTATTACACCCCCGGTGGGCAGAGCGCGCCAGAACCTTCACCGCTGGATCGCCGGATGTTTGGCCAAAAGCTGCGTCACGTGGGTGACCGGGTGGCGGCGGTAGTGGCCGAGAGCGAAGAGATTGCGTCGGCCGCGCTGGCGTTGATCGACGTCGAATACCAGGTGCTTAAACCGGTGATGTCGATCGATGAAGCGATGGCGGAAGGGGCTCCGCTGGTACACGACGAGCCGATTGTCTACGTCCACGGCGCACCGGACGACCTGGCCGAGCAGAATCAGGGCAGCGCACAGCGTGGCACCGAACATGTGACGATCAACTTCCCGATTGGTGCCAAACCTCACAGCAATATTGCCGCCGCGGTTCATGGGCGCATTGGCAACGTGGAGCAGGGCTTTGCCGAGGCGGACGTGGTGCTGGAGCGCACCTACGAATCCAAACAGGTGCAGCAGTGCCCGGCGGAAATGCACGTCTGCTACACCTACATGGACGGCGATCGGCTGGTGATCCACGCGTCAACCCAGGTGCCTTGGCACCTGCGCCGCCAGGTTGCCAGGATCGTCGGGCTCAAGCAGCATAAGGTCCACGTGATCAAAGAGCGGGTCGGCGGCGGCTTTGGCTCCAAGCAGGATATCCTGCTGGAAGAGGTGTGTGCCTGGGCTACCTGCGTGACCGGCCGTGCGGTCTATTTCCACTATACCCGCGAAGAAGAGTTTATCAGCAACACTTCGCGCCACGTGGCCAAGGTGCGGGTGAAGATTGGGGCGAAAAAAGACGGCCGCCTGACGGCGATCGACATGAATTTCCTGGCCAATACCGGCCCTTATGGCAACCATGCGCTAACGGTGCCCAGCAACGGCCCGGCGCTGTCGCTGCCGCTCTATCCCTGCGATAACGTCAATTTCCAGGTGACCACCTATTACAGTAACATCTGCCCGAACGGCGCTTATCAGGGGTACGGTGCGCCAAAAGGCAACTTCGCCCTGACCATGATCCTGGCGGAGATGGCGGAAAAACTGCAGATGGATCCGCTGGATATTATTGAGCGCAACCGGGTGGTTGAAGGGCAAGAGTTGAAAATCCTCGGGGCGATTGGCGAGGGTAAAATGCCGACCTCGGTGCCAAGTGCCGCCAGCTGTTCGCTGGAGCCGATTTTGCGTAAAGGGCGTGAGCTGATCCAGTGGCGCTCACCGAAAGTCAGTCAGGGAGACTGGCAGATTGGCCGTGGCGTGGCCATTATCATGCAAAAATCCGGTATTCCGGATATCGATCAGGCCAACTGCATGATCAAGCTGGAGTCGGACGGTACCTTTATCGTGCATTCCGGCGGGGCGGATATCGGTACCGGGCTGGATACGGTCGTGGGCAAACTGGCGGCAGAAGTGCTGTGCTGTCCGTTCTCCGAGGTGCATGTGATCTCAGGTGATACCGATCATGCCCTGTTTGATAAAGGGGCCTACGCCTCTTCCGGCACCTGCTTCTCCGGCAATGCGGCGAAGAATGCGGCGGAAAATCTCAGGAAGAAAATCCTGTTCCACGGCGCGCAGATGCTGGGTGAGCCAGAAAGCGACGTCACGCTGGTGGTTCCAGGCGTGGTGCGCGGTAAACAGGGCGAAGTGACGTTCGCACAGATTGCCCATAAGGCAGAGACGGGCACCGGCTTTGGCACCCTGGTGGCCACCGCCAGCTATATCTCTTCTGACTTTGCCTTCCCGTTTGGCGCCAACTTTGCCGAAGTGGCGGTCAATGTGCGCAGCGGGGAGATCCGGTTGGATAAGTTTTATGCCTTGCTCGATTGCGGCACCCCGGTTAACCCGGAGCTGGCGCTGGGGCAGATCTATGGGGCTTCAATGCGTGCCATCGGCCACAGCATGACGGAAGAGATCATCTATGATAGCCAAGGCTCGCCGATCACCCGAGATCTGCAAAGCTATGGCGCACCGAAGATTGGTGATATCCCGCTGGACTTCCAAGCGTTCCTGGTGCCCAGCGACGATCGGGTGGGGCCGTACGGGGCCAAGTCGATCTCCGAGATTGGCGTCAACGGGGCGGCTCCGGCCATCGCCATGGCGATCCACGATGCCTGTGGCGTTTGGCTGCGCGAATGGCATTTCACCCCTGAGAAGATCTTGAGGGGGTTAAATAAACTGTCAGCGTAGATTCTGTAATAAGTCGTACCGGGATAGTGGCCAATCAAGGTCATTATCCCGCTATACCTGCCGCGTTAAACCGGCGGCGGGTATAAACGATTCAATATATTAGCCAAAGGCTAATCTGTTATTGCCGCCATATATGAGCTAATCGCTCAGGCTAGCCCGTGGATTTAACATGGCGAAAGTGCAGGGCGTGGAGCTTATTGAATCAGATGATCAAATTTACTGGAATGGAGTAAAGAGATGTCTGATATGCCTACTTCAAATAACGACCTTATTTATCGGGTGGAAGATAAACCCCCCTTTGACCAATGCATCGTGGGGGCGATCACCCATTTACTGGCTATTTTTGTGCCGATGGTGGCCCCGGCGTTAATTGTCGGCACCGCGCTGGGGTTGCCGCCGGACGTCACGGCCTATCTGGTTTCGATGGCAATGATTGCCTCAGGGATTGGCACCTGGTTGCAGGTGAATCGCTATGGCCGCGTCGGCTCTGGCTTATTGTCCATTCAATCGGTCAACTTTTCCTTTGTGACGGTGATGATCGCCTTGGGCAGCACCATGAAAGCCGATGGCATGCATGTGGAAGCGATCATGTCCACTCTGCTGGGCATCTCTTTTGTTGGGGCATTCCTAGTGGTGGGCTCCTCGTTTATTCTGCCCTATCTGAAACGGGTGATCACGCCCACGGTGAGCGGCATTGTAGTGCTGATGATTGGCCTGAGCCTGATCAAGGTGGGCATTATCGATTTTGGCGGCGGTTATTCAGCGAAAAGCAGCGGCACCTTTGGTAACTACGAAAATATTGGTATCGGCTTGTTGGTGCTGTTGGTGGTGATCGGGTTTAACTGTTGCCAGAATGCATTATTGCGCATGGGGGGCATCGCCATCGGCTTGATTGTCGGTTATGTCGTCGCTTTGTGCCTGGGCATGGTGGATTTCTCGGTGATGCAAAACCTGCCGGTAATGCCCGTTCCCATTCCCTTTAAGTACGGTTTCTCTTTCGATCTGCATGCCTTCCTGGTGGCTGGCATCATCTATCTGCTCAGCGTGTTGGAGGCGGTCGGCAGTATCACCGCTACCGCAATAGTGTCCGAGCAGCCCATCAAGGGGGATGAATATACCGCACGCCTGAGCGGTGGAGTGCTGGCAGATGGGCTGGTATCGGTGATTGCCGCCATGCTGGGCTCGTTGCCACTGACGACATTTTCCCAGAATAACGGTGTGATCCAGATGACCGGCGTCGCCTCGCGTCATATCGGCAAATATATCGCCGTGATCCTGGTGGTGCTGGGGCTGTTCCCCGTCATTGGCCGCTTCTTTACCACTATCCCGGCGCCAGTGCTGGGGGGCGCGATGACGCTGATGTTCTCGATGATCGCCATTGCCGGGATACGCATCATTATCTCCGACGGCTTAAACCGTCGCGAAACCATCATCGTCGCCACCTCGCTGGGGTTGGGCCTTGGTGTCTCTTACGATCCGGAAGTGTTTCGTGTTTTGCCCGAGTCGATTTATGTGCTGGTGGAAAACCCGATCTGTGCCGGTGGGCTCACGGCCATTTTCCTCAATTTGCTGATACCTCAGAACCAGCGTGAGAAACCTGGCGTCCAGGAGGACGAGTTCGAGGTGGTTACAGCGGAAAAAAACACCGATTGAGATTGCTGACAAAGGTTACGTAGGGGCGCTGTATGCGGCACCCGCCTGGCAACATCCGTTTTATGGTGACAAGGAATTTCAGTATGGAGAGTGAACAATCAATCAAGGCCGTGCGGGGCAGTTTTCTCGATATCACCCGCACCGTACAGCATCCGGAAGAAATCGCGGGACATCTGCGCTTTATTAAAGACGGGCTACTGATCATTCGTGATGGGCGGGTGGAGTGGTTTGGCGACTGGGAAGAGGGGCACCACCAGATCCCCGACAGCATCCGGGTGCGCGACTACAGCGGTAAAATGATCGTGCCAGGGTTTGTCGACACCCATATTCATTATCCGCAGTGTGAAATGGTAGGAGCCTATGGCGAACAGCTGCTGGACTGGCTGAACAAGCACACCTTCCCGGCGGAGAAGCGCTATAACGATCTGGAATACGCCCGGGAGATGTCGGCGTTTTTCATCAAGCAGCTGCTGCGTAATGGTACCACCACCGCGCTGGTGTTCGGCACCGTCCATCCCGAATCGGTAGAGGCGCTGTTTGAGTCGGCGCGCCATATCAATATGCGGATGATCGCCGGTAAGGTGATGATGGATCGCAACGCGCCCGATTACCTACTGGATACCCCAGAAAGCAGCTATAGCCAAACCAAGGCGCTGATTGAGCGCTGGCATAACAATGGCCGCCTGTTGTACGCCATCACCCCACGCTTTGCGCCAACCTCCTCACCGGAACAGTTGGAGATGGTGCAACGCCTGCGCCAGGAATATCCGGATGTTTACCTGCATACCCACCTGTCGGAAAACAAGGATGAAGTGGCTTGGGTGAAAGCCCTGTATCCAGAGCACAAAAATTATCTCGATGTTTACCATCATTACGGCATGACCGGCAGAAAAAGCGTATTTGCCCACTGTGTACATCTGGAGGACGTCGAGTGGGATTGCCTGCACCAGACCCAATCTTCCATCGCCTTTTGCCCGACCTCCAACCTGTATCTCGGCAGCGGCCTGTTTAATTTGCCCAACGCCTGGCGGAAAAGGGTGCGGGTGGGGATGGGCACCGATATTGGCGCGGGCACCACCTTCAACATGCTGCAAACGCTGAATGAGGCTTACAAAATCATGCAGCTGCAGGGCTACCGGCTCTCGGCATATGAGGCGTTTTATCTGGCGACGTTGGGCGGGGCCGATGCTCTGGGGCTGGCGGACACCATTGGTAACTTCAACCTGGGGAAAGAGGCGGACTTTGTGGTGCTGGAGCCGACGGCCACGCCGCTGCAGCAGCTGCGCTACGACAACTCAAAAACCTTGATGGATAAGCTGTTTGTCATGATGACGCTAGGGGATGACCGGTCGATCTATCGCACCTATGTCGATGGCCGGCTGGTGTATGAACGTACTTAACTAACCGCACTGCAATTTGCCAGGATTGGCGTTACCCCAAGCGAGTGCCGTTGCGGCCAGACGATAATGCCGTAACGGCAAGCCTGCGGGGTAGGTGAGTGTAAACTTTCAGAGGGCATTAATATGTCTAATAATTTATCGCAGGCGACGTCAGCAAAAGCGGCCAGCTCGCTAGACAGCTATTTTAAAATTAGCGAGCGGGGCAGCAGCGTACGGCAAGAAGTGTTGGCAGGGTTGACCACCTTTTTGGCTATGGTCTATTCGGTGATCGTGGTGCCTGGCATGTTGGGCAAGGCAGGTTTCCCTCCTGCGGCGGTGTTTGTTGCTACCTGCCTGGTTGCCGGTGTCGGTTCACTGGTGATGGGCCTGTGGGCTAATTTGCCGATGGCCATTGGCTGCGCCATCTCGTTGACGGCATTTACCGCTTTCAGCCTGGTGCTTGGCCAGCACATCAGCATACCGGTCGCCCTGGGGGCTATCTTCCTGATGGGGCTGATATTTACCGCCATTTCGGTAACCGGGGTGCGTTCATGGATCCTGCGTAACCTGCCGATGGGCATAGCGCATGGCACCGGGATTGGTATCGGCTTGTTCCTGCTGCTGATTGCTGCCAACGGCGTCGGTATGGTGATCAAGAACCCGCTGGACGGTTTGCCGGTGGCGCTGGGGTCATTTGTCTCTTTCCCGGTGATGATGTCGTTGCTCGGCTTGGCGATGATCCTCGGGCTGGAGAAACTGCGCGTGCCGGGTGGGATTTTATTGGTGATTATCGGTATTTCCCTGATCGGCCTGATTTTTGACCCGAATGTAAGATATCAGGGGCTGTTTGCGCTGCCGAGCCTGACCGGGTCAGATGGTAGCTCGCTGATTTTCAGCCTGGATATCAAAGGGGCGTTGAACCCGGCGATACTGCCCAGCGTATTGGCATTGGTAATGACGGCTGTGTTTGACGCCACTGGCACCATCCGGGCGGTAGCCGGGCAGGCTAACCTGCTGGACAAGGATGGGCAGATTATCAACGGTGGCCGTGCGTTAACCGCCGACTCCATGAGCAGTATGTTCTCTGCGCTGGTTGGGGCTTCACCGGCTGCGGTATATATCGAGTCGGCTGCGGGGACGGCTGCTGGTGGTAAAACCGGCATGACGGCGGCGGTCGTTGGCGTACTGTTCCTGCTGATCCTGTTCTTGTCACCGCTGTCTTATCTGGTCCCCGGTTATGCGACGGCACCGGCGCTGATGTATGTGGGTCTGCTGATGCTGAGCAACGTGGCCAAGCTGGATTTTGACGACTTTGTCGATGCCATGTCCGGCCTGGTGTGCGCGGTATTTATCGTACTGACCTGTAACATTGTCACCGGCATCATGCTGGGCTTCAGCACGTTGGTGATTGGCCGCGTGTTCTCTAACGAGTGGCGTAAGCTGAATATTGGCACGGTGATTATCGCGGTGGCGCTGGTGGCATTCTATGCCGGTGGCTGGGCTATTTGATGGGGTAACCGAGCCGATTGCTGACCAACTTACACTCGATGCTAAAGGTAGGGGCGCTGCATGCTGCGCCCACTATCAGCGTTCAACCTCGTTTTGCGAGTTAACTCCAGAGGTTGCACGCAGGTAATTTTAACCACGTTCAGCTTGTAGTAGGTTTGGCTCATGTTTTGTCCAGGATGACCGACATGAAAAAACCTACCCCTACTACGCATGATGCGGTTTTTAAGCAGTTCCTCACCCATCCCGCCACGGCCCGCGACTTTCTTGAATTGCACTTGCCGCCTGCATTGCGGCAATCTTGCGATCTGGACACGTTAAAGTTAGAGCCAGGCAGTTTTATCGAGAGCGACCTGCGTGCCTATTACTCTGATG
>NZ_JBKJYW010000095.1:0-21490 GCF_046715635.1 Serratia sp. (in: enterobacteria) | reverse complement strand
AGATGAAGGCGATCCGCTGGTGGCCCTGCTGGATCAGATGGCGGGTGGCCAGCCAGGCACCGTAGCGATCGTCAAGCGCTACGCAGCGGGGCTCAAACCCAGGCAGCGTACGGTTGATCAGCACCATTCCTGGGATCTGGCGCATCCAGACGGTCAGCTCATCGTCGGTCAGCTTCTTGGCGTGCACCACCAATGCCGCGCAGCGATGGCGTACCAGTTGCTCAATGGCCTGGCGCTCTTTTTCAGCATTGTGGTAACCGTTACCAATCAGCAAAAAATTATGAGTGGCGTAGGCCACCTGCTCCACGGCTTTCACCATCGCACCGAAGAAGGGATCGGAAACGTCAGAGACAATCAGGCCCAGGGTTTCGGTGGATTGCTGTGCCAGCGCGCGGGCATTGGCGTTGGGGTGGTACTGCAATCCCTCCATGGCGGCCAGCACGGCGGTACGTGAACTTTCGCTGGCTTTCGGGGAGTTATTTATTACGCGGGATACCGTGGCGACGGAAACACCCGCCAGCCTGGCAACATCCTTAATCGTGGCCATATCTGCAACACTTCCTGGGTAATCGCTTACATCCCTCAGTTTTGCGGAAAAAATCGCGCGCCGCAAGGGCTGGTATCGCTAACTTGTGGTGAGCGTTGCATTTATGGTTTTTAAATTCACCTTTTGCCCCAAGCGGATCCATTTTTAATGGGCGCAGCGTGCAGCGCCCCTACATCGCAGGGTCTAGGCATTGAGCAAGCAACAAGAATAACCATGTCTATCAAAGGCAAAACTACATCGCTGGTTACACTTTGCGCCTGACTGTTGCGATTGGCCGCTGGCGAGAGTTTGGCGTGGCGGGGTAAATTGACAGTCCCAGAGGTATTGATTGGTGAGCAATCGGCATACTCTGTATGTTGAAGCCATTTTCAATTGCACCAACCTACGCGGATGCGTAGGTTTTTTTTTGCCTGCCGTATAGTATTCTTCCCTCAGACAATTTTTAAGGCCATCAACCCCGAGGGAGAGTGGGATGATATATACCGTGTTACGTGCACTGTTTCGTCTGATGTTTCGTGTTCGTGTCGAAGGCGACGCCAAGCATTTTGAGCAGCAGAAACTGCTGATCACCCCGAATCACGTTTCTTTCATGGATGGCGCGCTGCTGGCGTTGTTCTTACCGATTAAACCGGTGTTTGCCGTGTACTCCAGCATTTCCGAACGCTGGTTTATGCGCTGGTTGAAACCTTATATCGACTTCGTGCCACTGGATCCCACCAAACCGATGGCCATCAAGCATCTGGTGCGCATGGTTGAGCAGGGCAGGCCGATCGTGGTGTTTCCGGAAGGGCGCATTACGGTGACCGGCTCATTGATGAAGGTCTACGACGGGGCGGCCTTTATCGCCGCCAAATCTGGTGCCACCATCGTGCCGGTACGTATTGATGGCCCGGAGTTCAGCGTGTTTGGCCGTATGGCCGGGGTGTATAAACTCCGCGCCTTCCCACAGACCACCATCAGCATTCTGCCGCCCACCACCTTACCGATGCCGGATGCGCCAAAAGCCAGTCAACGCCGGCAGTTGGCCGGTGACCGGCTGCATCAGATCATGATGCAGGCGCGCATGGATACCCTCAAACCGCAAACCCTGTTTGGCGCGCTGTTGGCCGCTCAGCATCGTTATGGCCGTTTCAAGCCCTGCATCGAAGACGTGGGCTTCAAGGAAGACAGCTATCATACGCTGCTCAAAAAATCGCTGGGCGTCAGCCGCATCCTGGAGCGCTTTACCGCGCCGAAAGAGCATGTTGGCCTGCTGTTGCCCAATGCCACTATTACCGCTGCCGCCATTTTTGGCGCTTCATTGCGGGGCCGTATTCCGGCCATGCTCAATTACACTGCCGGTGTGAATGGGCTGAAAAGCGCGATGACTGCGGCCACCATTAAAACCATCGTCACCTCACGCCAGTTCCTGGAGAAGGGCAAACTGACGCATCTGCCAGAACAGGTGCCGGAAGCCAACTGGGTCTATCTGGAAGACTTGAAAGATACCGTCACCCGGGACGACAAGCTGTGGATCCTGCGTCACCTGTTCCAGCCACATAAGGCAATGGTGCCACAGCAGCCAGAGGATGCCGCGCTGATCCTGTTTACTTCCGGCTCGGAAGGCCATCCGAAGGGCGTGGTGCATTCCCATGCCAGCCTGCTGGCCAACGTTGAGCAGATCCGAACCATTGCGGATTTCACCCCGCGCGATCGCTTTATGTCTTCGCTGCCGTTGTTTCACTCTTTCGGCCTGACGGTTGGGTTGATCACCCCGTTGATGACCGGTAGCCGGGTATTCCTCTACCCAAGCCCGCTGCATTATCGCGTGGTGCCGGAACTGGTGTATGACCGTAACTGCACCGTGCTGTTTGGTACAGCGACCTTCCTCAACAACTACGCACGCTTCGCTCATCCTTACGATTTTGCCCGCCTGCGCTACGTGGTGGCCGGGGCCGAGAAGCTGGCCGAAAGTACCAAACAGATTTATCAGGACAAATACGGCATTCGTATTTTAGAAGGCTACGGCGTTACGGAGTGCGCTCCGGTGGTGTCGATCAATGTGCCGCTGGCGGCCAAAGTTGGCACCGTAGGCCGCATTATGCCGCAGATGGAAGCACGTTTGATCAAAATGGCCGGGATTGATAACGGCGGCCGCCTGCAATTGAAAGGCCCGAACATCATGAAGGGCTACCTGCGGGTTGAGCGCCCAGGCGAGTTGGAGGCTCCGGCAGCCGAGGACGAAAACGGCGTGCTGCAAGCTGGCTGGTACGATACCGGTGATATTGTCAGCTTCGACGAACAGGGCTATTGCACCATTCGTGGCCGCGTGAAGCGCTTTGCCAAACTGGCGGGGGAAATGATCTCGCTGGAGAGTGTGGAGCAGTTGGCGGTGCGCCTGTCACCGGAAGGGCTGCATGCGGCCACGGTGAAAAGCGACAGCAGTAAGGGCGAAGCGCTGGTGTTATTCACCAACGACGCCAGCATTACCCGTGATAGCTTGCTGCGGGTGGCTCGTGAGCAGGGCACTCCAGAACTGGCGGTGCCACGTGATATTCGCCTGGTGAAGGCGTTGCCGTTATTGGGCAGCGGTAAACCGGATTTCGTTACTTTGCGCCAAATGGCTGAACAGCCGGAGAAGGCATAATGAATGCAACTGATTCCCCACTGCTGTCACGTTCAATGATCGCGGTGATCTGTGCCCAGTTTCTCTCGGCCTTCGGCGATAACGCCTTGCTGTTTGCTACCCTGGCGCTGATCAAACAGCAAATGTACCCTGATTGGAGCCAACCGATACTGCAAATGGCCTTTGTTGCCACCTATATCATCCTGGCTCCGTTTGTGGGCCAGATCGCTGACAGCTTCTCCAAAGGCCGGGTGATGATGGTCGCCAACGGCCTGAAGCTGGCCGGTGCGCTGGTGATCTGCTTTGGGCTGAACCCGTTCTTGGGCTATACCCTGGTCGGCATCGGGGCGGCGGCTTATTCACCGGCGAAGTACGGCATTCTGGGTGAGATCACCAGCGGCGATAAGCTGGTGAAGGCCAATGGGCTGATGGAAGCTTCCACCATTGCCGCCATCCTGGTGGGCTCGGTAGCCGGTGGCCTGCTGGCAGACTGGCATATTGTAGCTGCACTGGCGGTGTGTGCCGTGGTTTACGGCGCGGCAGTCGTTGCCAACCTGTATATCCCGCGCTTGCCTGTTGCCCATAAGGTAGCCTCCTGGCACCCACGCGTCATGGGGAGCACTTTCTTCAACGCTTGCGTGGTGCTGTGGCGCGATGGGCAAACCCGTTTCTCACTGATTGGTACCAGCCTGTTCTGGGGCGCTGGGGTTACCCTGCGCTTCCTGTTGGTGCTGTGGGTGCCGGTGGCGCTGGGCATTAGCGATAACGCCACGCCAACCATGCTCAACGCGATGGTGGCAATAGGTATCGTGGTCGGGGCCGGGGCGGCAGCCCGCTTTGTGACGCTGGAAACGGTTAAGCGCTGTATGCCTGCCGGGATCCTGATCGGCATCGCCGTGGCCTTCTTTGCCGTGCAAACCAGCATGCTGAATGCTTATGGCGTACTGTTGGTGATTGGTGTGCTGGGTGGCTTCTTTGTGGTGCCGCTGAATGCGCTGTTGCAAGAGCGGGGTAAACGCTCCGTTGGGGCGGGGAACGCCATTGCGGTACAGAACCTGGGTGAAAACACCGCCATGTTGCTGATGCTTGGCCTCTACTCTTTGGTGGTCAAATTAGGCGTACCGGTGATCGGCGTCGGGATCGGTTTTGGCGTCGTGTTCGGCCTTGCCATCACCGTACTGTGGATATCTCAGTTCCGCTCGAAAGCCTAACGGCTTGATGCATAGGGGCACAGCATGCTGTGCCCCTATGTTCTTTATGGTGCTGGAATGGTGAAGCGGCTGTGGATCTCTTCCAGAGCCTGCAACACTTCCTCGTTCAACACCACGTCAAAACTGTCGATATTTATCTTCAACTGCTCCAGCGTGGTGGCACCCAGCAAGGTGCTGGCAACGAACGGCTGCTGGCGCACGAATGCCAATGCCATCTGTGAAGGGTCCAAACCGTGCTTTTTCGCCAGCGCCACGTATTCGGCGATCGCCGCCTGGCTCTGTGCTGAAGAGTAGCGGGTAAAGCGGCTGAACAGGGTGTTGCGCGCCCCGGCCGGTTTGGCACCGTTGAGATATTTGCCGGACAGCGTACCGAAAGCCAGGCTGGAATAGGCTAACAGTTCGATGCCTTCATGTTGGCTGATCTCTGCCAGACCAATCTCAAAGCTGCGGTTTAACAGGCTGTAGGGGTTCTGGATCGAGACGATACGCGGTAGTTCGTGTTTTTCTGCCAGTTGCAGGTAGCGCATCACGCCCCAAGGGGTTTCGTTAGAGACGCCGATATAGCGAATTTTGCCGGCACGGACCTGCTCGGTTAACGCTTCCAGGGTTTCCAACAGTGGGATGGTGGCTTTCTCATCGGTGTACTGATAATTGAGCTTGCCGAAACAGTTGGTGGTGCGCTGTGGCCAGTGTAGCTGGTACAGATCCAGATAATCGGTGTTTAACCGTTTCAGGCTGGCGTCGAGGGCGGCGCGGATATTTTTGCGATCCAACGCCTGCTGCGGGCGAATTCCTGCGTCATTACCCCGGATCGGCCCGGAGACCTTGCTTGCCAGCACGATTTTATCGCGGTTGCCGCGCGCTTTGATCCAACTGCCAATATATTGCTCTGTCAGCCCCTGCGTTTCCGGGCGCGGCGGTACCGGATACATCTCTGCAGTATCAATCAGGTTGATGCCAGCGGCTAATGCATAATCCAGCTGTGCGTGGGCATCGGCTTCGCTGTTTTGTTCGCCAAAGGTCATGGTGCCCAGTCCCAGCACGCTCACTTCTAAAGAACTGTGGGGAATACGGTGGTATTGCATTAACGGCCTTCCTTCAATGTTAGCGCTTACGGGCGTGATGCCCGCTAAAACAGAAGCCAGAGATCCAACGGCGTAACACGCCTTACTTGACTATAACCAAGCGTGGCAGATGGTGAAAGAGGATTATAACTGACGGGCTAAACCCCTGATTGATAATCCGTCAGGGGTAAGGAAGATGCGGGGGCTGGGATTAACGCTCGATAACCTGCGAGACCCGATCGCCGTTAATCTGGCGTTGGTTGCCCTGCTCGTCCTGATAGCTGATCAGGCCGGTATCCTTATCGATTTTAGGCTTACCCTGGGTGAGGATCATATTGCCGTCTTTGGTGGCCATCACATAGTCGCTGGAACAACCCGCTAATCCGACGACCATCATCAGGGCGGAAATAGCCATTACCCACTTTTTCATGCCGAACACCTTATATACCTGGAATAATTGTCCTAATAGAGTAGCAAACTATGCCAAAGATGCCCTTCGGACGTTTCCCATCTATGAAAGGAGAAATGACAGCGAAAACAGGGGCGGAGGGTTAATCAAAGCGTAAAGTGCCTGGCCAGCAGCGCTCGGGTGAAGTTTTTCTTCAGATAGAAGCCGCGCGGCAGGGTAAGGATCGGCTGACCCTGTTCGCCGGTGGCTTCGGTCAATGCCTTGTTGTTGGCCGCTTTTGGCCGCAGCTGTAGCACTTCGCCATGGCGGGCGGTGATCCGCTCAACCTGGCCGAGCACGATAAGATCCATCAGCTCTTCCCAATCTCGGCGCAGCATCTCGGTTTCTTCTTGATTGGGCTGCCACAGCAGCGGAGAGCCTACGCGGCGCTGTGCCAACGGGATGTGTCGTTCGCCCTCAACCGGGATCCACAGCACGCGTGCCAGTTTGTGGCGTACGTGGCTGCTTTCCCAGGTCACGCCGCTATTCCCTGTGAGTGGGGCTACGCAGACGAAAGTGGTTTCCAGCGGGTTACCGGTGGCGTCGACCGGGATGGTTTTCAGCTCAATGCCCAGCTCCGGGAAATCTTGTTCAGGTTTGCTGCCCGCCATGGCACCCAGATACAGCTCCAGCAGCATGCCGACCCAACCTTTATCCCGTTTGAGATCCTTGGGAATGCTGACCTGCGCGCGGGCTGCCAGTTCGCCAAGGTTATAGCCAGCCAGCGCCTGGGCACGGGCCAATAATTGCTGCTCGTTTTTTGGTGGCAGCGGGGATAAACACGTCATAAATCAGACCTATGAATTCTGGTTAAAAAACGTACCGAATTTACTCACAGCCTTAAAAGGGAAAAGCAGGCTGGGGAAAACAACAATAGTAGCATGATTTTGCATGACTTTTTGCCAACCAAATCGCGGTAGAAAGTTTTCAGTGCGGGGTTGTGCACCTGTAGCCACCGACAATAAACAGGATCTTACACCTATTTATCCACAGATTTTTGGGATAACCCAACTTTTTGCCGATCACTGGTTTGATTTACAGCCTTGACGCGGGGCGTTTTTTGCGAATTTGGCGGTTTTATAGGTCACTGGGTATAATAATCTGTGGATAAAATCCGCATTGGTGGATCTTTCGCCAGAGAAAGATCCAAAGCGTGCATAGATCACATTTTTACCCTGTTCATAACTGCTTTTAAGTCATTATTGCATTGTATTTAAAGGAATAATAAAAAAGTAAAAATACGGCGGATTTTAAGTTCAATCGAGTTTTCCCGGCTTATCCCTAGAGTTCTTCACACACCTATCCACAGAAAAAGTGAATAAAACCGCCCTTGAACCTCGTTACATGTTTATAACTTTGCCATTATCTGTGAGTTATCCCAATGTTATCCGATCGACGGCGCTGCAAAGCAGTGGTTTACCGCCTGTGGCTTGTGTGAAACAATCAGGTTATCAATACGAATTTATGCTTATCGAGGTAGTCCGGTGATCGATGATGATGGCTACCGCCCGAATGTTGGTATCGTAATCTGTAATCGTCAGGGGCAGGTCCTATGGGCCCGCCGTTACGGTCAGCACTCCTGGCAGTTTCCCCAAGGGGGAATAAACCCTGGCGAAACGCCTGAGCAGGCGATGTACCGTGAGCTGTTCGAAGAAGTGGGGCTGAGTAAAAAGGATGTGCGTATCCTGGCCTCAACCCGCAACTGGTTGCGCTATAAATTGCCAAAACGTTTGGTGCGTTGGGACACAAAGCCGGTTTGTATCGGCCAAAAGCAGAAATGGTTTCTGCTGCAGTTAATGTGCAATGACGCGGATATCAACATGCAGCGCAGCAGTACGCCGGAGTTTGACGGCTGGCGTTGGGTGAGCTTCTGGTATCCGGTGCGCCAGGTGGTGTCGTTTAAACGCGACGTGTACCGCCGGGTTATGAAAGAGTTTGCCGCAACCGTCATGCCAATGCAGGAACTGGCAGCGCAGCGGCAACCTCCTGCTTATCGCCGAAAAAGAGGTTAAGTCAAACCGACTATGCTCACGCGCTTGCGAGAAATTGTTGAGAAAGTGGCCGCGGCGGCCAGTCTGACAGATGCGCTGGATCTTTTGGTCAATGAAACCTGTCTGGCGATGGACACCGAAGTCTGCTCCATCTATCTGGCAGACAACGACCGCCGCTGTTATTACCTGATGGCGACGCGCGGGTTGAAAAAGCCCCGTGGGCGAACTATCGCCCTGGCCTTTGACGAAGGCATCGTCGGCCTGGTTGGGCGGCGGGCAGAGCCGATCAACCTGGCAGACGCCCAGAGCCATCCCAGCTTCAAATATATTCCGCAGGTCAAAGAGGATCGTTTCCGATCCTTCCTTGGCGTGCCGATCATTCATCGCCGCCAACTGCTTGGCGTGTTGGTGGTGCAGCAGCGTGAACTGCGCCAGTTTGACGAAAGCGAAGAATCCTTCATGGTTACCCTGGCTACCCAAATGGCCGGGATCCTTTCGCTATCGCAGCTAAACGCCATTTTTGGCCAGTATCGCCAGACTCGTATTCGGGCGCTGGCTGCGGCTCCTGGTGTGGCGGTAGCGGAGGGCTGGTTAGACAGCAGCCAACCTTCGCTTGAGCAGGTTTATAAAGCCTCCACGCTGGATACCGTCAGCGAGCGCGAACGCCTGACTCAGGCGTTAGAAGAGGCTGGGGCAGAGTTCCGCCGCTTCAGTAAGCGTTTTAGCGCCAGCTCGCAAAAAGAGAGCGCGGCGATCTTCGATCTCTATTCCCACCTGCTCAACGATGCCCGCCTCAAACGTGAACTGTACGCGGAGATCGATGCCGGTTCGGTGGCCGAATGGGCGGTAAAACAGGTGATTGAAGCCTTCGCAGCCCAGTTTGCTGCCTTGCAAGATACCTACATGCGCGAGCGTGCCAGCGATCTGCGTGCGCTCGGCCAACGTTTGCTATTCCACCTCGACGATACCACCCAAGGGGCCAGCCAATGGCCTGCCCGTTTTGTGCTGGTCGCCGATGAGCTGACTGCGACCCTGTTGGCCGAAGTGCCACAGGATCGCTTGGCTGGCGTGGTAGTACGGGACGGTGCCGCCAACTCCCATGCCGCGATCCTGGTGCGGGCCATGGGCGTGCCAACGGTGATGGGGGCAGATATCCAGCCTGCGCTGTTGGCCCAGCGAATGCTGATTGTTGATGGCTATCGCGGCGAGCTGCTGGTCGATCCGGAACCGGTGCTGGTGAAGGAATATCAACGTCTGATCAGCGAGGAGCTGGAACTCAGCAAGCTGGCAGAAGATGACGTTGAACAGCCCGCAGAGCTGAAAAGCGGTGAGCGGATCCAGGTGATGCTGAACGCCGGTCTTAGCCCGGAACATGAGCAACTGCTGGGCGCACGTGTGGACGGCGTTGGCCTGTACCGTACCGAGATCCCGTTCATGCTGCAAAGTGGCTTCCCGTCTGAAGAGGAGCAGGTGGCGCAATATCAGGGCATGCTGCAACTCTTCTATCCGCACAAGCCAGTGACGCTGCGTACGCTGGATATCGGTGCTGATAAACAACTGCCCTACATGCCGATCAGCGAGGAAAATCCGTGCCTCGGTTGGCGAGGGATCCGCATTACGCTGGATCAGCCAGAAATCTTCCTGATCCAGGTGCGCGCCATGCTGCGTGCCAATGCGGGAACCGGCAATCTGGGGATCC
The DNA here is from genome assembly GCF_046715635.1 of Serratia sp. (in: enterobacteria). GTDB lineage: Bacteria > Pseudomonadota > Gammaproteobacteria > Enterobacterales > Enterobacteriaceae > Chania. Next base: position 11,925 of record NZ_JBKJYW010000095.1, on the reverse strand, counting down.
TGTTGCCCATGATCACCAGCCTGGAAGAGATCGACGAGGCCAAACGCCTGATCGATCGCGCCGGGCGAGAAGTGGAAGAGATGCTGGGATACGACATTCCCAAGCCGCGGATCGGCGTCATGTTGGAAGTGCCGTCGATGATCTTCCTGATCCCTTATCTGGCCGCACGCGTCGATTTTATCTCGGTGGGAACCAACGATTTAACCCAGTACCTGCTGGCGGTGGATCGTAATAATACCCGCGTTGCCTCGCTGTACGACAGCCTGCATCCAGCGATGTTACAGGTGCTGAAACTGATCATCGATCAGGGAACGGCGGCCGGGCTGCAAGTCAGCCTGTGTGGTGAACTGGCGGGAGACCCGATGGGCGCTCTGCTGCTGGTGGGCATGGGTTACCGTAATCTGAGCATGAACGGGCGCAGCGTCGCACGTATCAAATATCTGTTGCGCCATATCGAACTGGAAGATGCGCAAGGGCTGGCCCAGCGGGTATTGAGTGCCCAGATGACCACCGAGGTCCGCCACCAGGTTGCAGCATTTATGGAAAGGCGCGGCATGGGTGGGCTGATCCGCGGCGGCCGTTGATTGGACGTAGCCCAACCCGTTAAGAGTTGACCGATTTTTTTACAGAACTTTTCCCTGCCGGTAAGCCCGGACGTGGTTAAGCCTATGTTATGATGCGCCATCTCAATGCAGTGCTCCCGTTGCACGGGCTTTGCACCGCATTTGGCACCTGCCGCCCCCGTTTTGGGGATGAATAACAGACATATTGTGGTGATAGATGAGCACTAGCTATCTGGCGTTTCCAAAATTTGATCCGGTAATTTTCTCTATCGGCCCGGTCTCTTTGCACTGGTACGGTTTGATGTACCTGGTTGGCTTTGTTTTTGCCATGTGGTTGGCGGTACGCCGCGCGAACAAGCCTGGCAGCGGTTGGACCAAAGACGAAGTGGAAAACATGCTGTATGCCGGTTTCCTTGGGGTCTTTATCGGTGGCCGTGTCGGTTATGTGCTGTTCTACAACCTGCCGTTGTTCCTGGATAACCCGCTCTACCTGTTCAAAGTCTGGGATGGCGGTATGTCATTCCACGGCGGCCTGATCGGGGTGATCGCGGTGATGCTGTGGTTTGCCCGCCGCACCAAGCGCAACTTCTTCCAGGTTTCTGATTTTATTGCTCCACTGATCCCGTTTGGTCTGGGCGCTGGCCGCCTGGGTAACTTTATCAACGGTGAGCTTTGGGGGCGTGTCACCACCAATACACCCTGGGCCATGCTGTTCCCAAGCTCGCGTCCAGAAGATATCGCCATCGCTGCCGCTAATCCTCAACTGCTGCCGCTGCTCAACGAATATGGCGTGTTGCCACGTCATCCGTCGCAGCTGTATGAAATGGTGCTGGAAGGCATCGTGCTGTTTATTATTCTGAACCTGTTTATCCGCAAACCACGTCCGATGGGGGCCGTCTCGGGCCTGTTCCTGATTGGCTATGGCGCATTCCGTATTATCGTTGAGGCGTTCCGCCAACCGGATGCCCAGCTTGGCCTGTTTGACGGGGTGATCAGCATGGGGCAAATCCTGTCCGTGCCGATGGTGCTCGCCGGTATTATGATGATGATCTGGGCGTATCGTCGTCGTCCACAGCAACAACAGTCGTGAGGAAAAATGAAACAGTATCTGGATTTGATGAACAAAGTGCTCGCCGAGGGCACCCCTAAAGCTGACCGTACCGGCACTGGCACGTTGTCGATTTTCGGCCACCAGATGCGTTTCAACCTGCAGGAAGGCTTCCCGTTGGTGACCACCAAGAAATGCCACCTGAGGTCAATCATTCATGAGCTGCTGTGGTTCCTGAACGGCGATACTAACGTGGCATATCTGCGTGCAAACAATGTCAGCATCTGGGACGAATGGGCCGATGAAAATGGCGATCTTGGTCCGGTCTATGGTAAGCAATGGCGTGCCTGGGGCGCGGCGGATGGTCGCCAGATTGACCAGCTAAGCACCGTGTTGCAACAGTTGAAACAGGACCCGGACTCGCGCCGTATTATTGTTTCTGCCTGGAACGTGGGTGAGCTGGACAAGATGGCGCTGGCACCTTGCCATGCCTTCTTCCAGTTCTATGTGGCGGACGGCAAACTCTCTTGCCAGCTGTATCAGCGTTCGTGCGACGTCTTCCTTGGCCTGCCGTTCAATATTGCCAGCTATGCCTTGCTGGTCCATATGATGGCGCAACAGTGCGATCTGGAAGTGGGTGATTTCGTCTGGACCGGTGGCGACACCCATCTATACAGCAACCACATGGAGCAGACGCAGCTGCAATTAACTCGTGAGCCGCGTGCGTTGCCGAAGCTGGTGATCAAACGTAAGCCAGCCTCGCTGTTTGATTACCGCTTTGAAGATTTTGAGATTGAAGGCTACGATCCGCACCCGCCGATCAAGGCTCCTGTCGCTATCTGATTTGCTGAGGGCCGTATCCGGCCCTCTTTCTTAATCCCACGGAAAGTAGGCGCGCCGTATGCTGCGCCCGTGCTGCATTGCCAAAAATGCGAAGCCGTACTCAATTTCCCCCAGCTTGTTACCCGCTAACTAAAAATTCTGCGCATCATTTGCCAGTCTGAGAAAAGGTGCCTTTCATCGTGCCTCTGGCCGATTACACTCGCCGTATGAACCGATATAAAAATAGCCCCGAACACCAGCAAGGCCTGACGCTGATCGAACTGATGATCGTGATGGTCCTGGCGGGGATGCTGACCTCTTGGGGGGTTAGCCAGTGGCATCACTATCAACAGGCGCTGCGGCTGGAGCAGACCGCCCAGCAACTGCTGGCCTTTTTAACGCGCTTACAGGCCGATGCCAACTGGCATAACCGCAACGCGTTATTATGGTTTCGGTCTGGGAAAATCTGGTGCATAGGCAGCGGCCCGCAGGTGGCATCTTGTACTGCAGTGGCGGACCGGGTCTTTACCCCAGAACACCTGGATGTGGAGTTACAAGGTTATACCCAAAAGGAGATGGGATTTTATGGGGTGCGCAACAATGCGCAGGCCGGGCATATCCTGCTGAGCAATCAGGCTGGACGCATACGTCTGGTGCTCTCTGCCAAAGGGCGGCTGCGGCTGTGCAGCGAAGAAACCGCCATTCGGAGCCTGCCCTTATGCGAACCTTAGAACAGGGCTTTACCTTGCCAGAGGTGCTGCTGGCGATGACTTTCGGCAGCCTGATTGCATTGGCGGCGGCGAAAACCTTACCGGTACTGCGTCAGCAGACGGTTGATATGGGCCGTCATTATCGGTTGGATCTGGTGTTACGTCAGTTGGCTTTCGGGATTGAAAAGGATCTGCGCCGTAGCGGGTTTTGTGCCGGGCAGTGTCAGGGGCGTTCGTTGCTGATTGGTCATGCGGCGGGGGAAGCGCGGGGCAGCTGTGTGATCGTGGCCTACGATCTTAACCGCAATGGCAATTGGGAAAGTGGTGGAGATGCCGAGTATTTTGGTTACCGTCTGCGGGGCGGTGGGCTGGAGGGGCAAAGCGGCGTGACCCAGTGCCAGGGCAGCGGCTGGGAACGTTTGCTCGATCAGGAAGAGGTACGGATTGAGTCTTTCTCTGTCAGCCACATTGCCGGGCGTGATGGCAAATCCTTGATGTTGTTTGCCTTGAATGGCCGCTCAACGGTGCGGGCAAATATAGAACGCCGCCTGGAGTGGGCGGTCAGCATGGAGGCACCTTAGAGATGGATAGGCAGCGGGGGGGCAGCACATTGGCTGCGGTGATGTTGCTGCTGGTGATGGGCTTAATGTTGCTCACCGCCCAGCAGAGGCAATTGGACAGTGCGCTTCTGCTGGCCGTCGATCAGCAGCGATACCTGCGGGCCTATAACCAGGCTGCCTCGGCACTAAGCTGGGGGCTGGCGCAGCCGTGGCCACGGGAGTCTCTGCAAGCGACCCATTGGTCCTGTCAGCAGATGAGCGGCGAGGCTTTGCAGGCCTGCGCCCGGCTCTCGGTTCGTACCGGTTTGGTGATGGTGCGTGGGGCTGGGGATATCGCGGGAGCGGAACCTTTGTGGCTATACCAACTGGCTACACAGCAAGGCGGGGCGGGTGGGCACCTGCTGAAAGCGCAAAAAGGCGGCTGGTTGGATTTTTGCCCGGAAAAGCGGGAAAGCGACTGTGCTGAATAAACGGACAGGCTGGCGATCTCAGCGGGGTTTCAGCCTGCCCGAAGTGTTGATCGCGGCATTGTTGTTCGCCGTCTCGCTGCTCGGGCTGTTACAATATCAGCAGGTGCTGTTGCAGGCTTTTCAACGGCAGTGGCAATATCGACAGGCCTGGTCTATGGCGCACCAACAGCTGGAAATATTCAGTGCCGGTGCCGAAAAAAACCATGCTATATCGCTACCGCCCAATTGGCACTACCAAGTCGAAACCCACCAGGCGCAAGGCTCATGCCTGCGGCGTACGGTGAAGATACAAACGCCGCTGCACCAACAGATTGAACTCAGCCGCTGGTATTGCGGGCAGTAGCGCGGGCGTTGCATGTAGCGCCTCTACGTAGTGGGCCGGTGAGGTTTGTCAGTCGTCTTGATCGGTATCCCTCTCTATATTGGTCGAGGTGTTCTCGATCTGTTCCCTCTCCGTTTGGGAGAGGGTTAGGGTGAGGGGGAACTCGGTCGCTGAAATTACGGCCAGTAACACGGGTGTTGTTGGACTTGCCCAGGACTCTTTTGGCCGAAGTATTCTCGGTCGGTTCCCTCTCCCTTTGGGAGTGGATTAGGGTGAGGGGGGAACTCGGTTGCTGAAATTACGGCCAGCAGCACGGGTGTTGTTGGACTTGCCCAGGACTCTTTTGGCCGAAGTATTCTCGGTCGGTTCCCTCTCCCTTTGGGAGAGGGTTAGGGTGAGGGGACGTTTAGCCTGTAGTCGGTATTGCACTTTATTCGCTTCCAAGGAGCCTCATGTTTACGGTTTATCATTCCAATCAGTTGGACCTGCTGAAAACGCTGACCAGCGCACTGATAGCCAGAGAACCTTTGGCCGATCCGTTTCAACAGGAAGTGGTGCTGGTACAAAGTCCCGGCATGGCGCAATGGTTGCAGATGCAACTGGCCGAGCAGTTTGGTATTGCCGCGAATATCGTTTTCCCGCTACCGGCGACCTTTATCTGGGACATGTTCACCAAGGTTTTGCCAGGCATTCCCAAAGAGAGCGCCTTTAGCAAAGATGCCATGACCTGGAAGCTGATGTGGCTACTGCCAGGCATGCTGACCCGGCCCGAGTTTGCTCCTTTACAGCATTACCTGACTGATGACACCGACAAGCGCAAGATCCACCAGCTCGCCGGCCGCGTTGCCGACTTGTTTGACCAGTATCTGGTTTATCGCCCGCAGTGGCTGGAGAGTTGGCAGCGTGGGGAAGCAGTAGAAGGGCTGGCAGAGGCGCAAAGTTGGCAAGCTCCCCTATGGCATCGGCTGGTGGAATATACCCACGAATTGGGACAGCCTGAATGGCACCGCGCCAACTTATATCGCCGGTTTATTAGTGCCCTGGAAAATGCCACTCATTGCCCTGCGGGGCTGCCGCCACGCTTGTTTATCTGTGGGATTTCTGCCTTGCCGCCAATCTACCTGGAAGCGTTGCAGGCCTTGGGTAAACATATTGATATCCACCTGATGTTTACCAACCCCTGCCGCTATTACTGGGGCGACATTCAGGACTACGCCTTTCTGGCCCGCTTGCAGAGCCGCAAACGCCGCCACTATCACCAGGCACGGGAGCAAGGCTTGTTCCGTCAGCCAGAACAGGCCGCCCAACTATTTGACGCTGAGGGTGAACAACAACTGAGTAACCCGCTGCTGGCTTCCTGGGGCAAGCTGGGACGTGACCATCTGTATTTACTGTCGCAGATGGAGGCGGTGCAGGAAGTGGATGCCTTTGTCGAGATCCCGGCAGATAGTTTGCTGCACGCCATTCAGCACGACATGCTGGAGCTGGAAGATCATGCACTGATCGGCACCACGCCGGAAACCCTGGAGCGCAGTGACAATAAACGCCTGCTCGATCCGCAGGATCGCTCCATCAGTCTGCATGCCTGCCACAGCCCGCAGCGCGAAGTCGAGGTGCTGCACGATCGGTTGCTGACCATGCTGGCAGAAGATCCCCAACTTACTGCGCGCGACATCATTGTGATGGTGGCGGATATTGACAGCTACACCCCGTATATTCAGGCGGTGTTTGGCAATGCCCCCGCCGGGCGCTATCTGCCGTTTGCTATTTCCGACCGCAAGGCCCGGCAGGCGCATCCGGCGCTGCAAGCCTTTATTTCCCTGCTGGACCTGCCGCAAAGCCGCTTTACCTCAGAGCAGGTACTGGCGCTGTTGGACGTGCCCGCGCTGGCGGCGCGTTTCTCGATCCAGGAAGAGGGGCTAAGCCTGTTACGCCACTGGACTGGGGAATCCGGGGTCCGTTGGGGGCTGGATGATGACAACGTGCGTGAGCTGGATCTGCCAGCAACCGGGCAGCATACCTGGCGGTTTGGCCTAACGCGGATGCTGTTGGGCTACGCCATGGACAGTAACGCTGGAGATTGGCAGGGCGTATTACCTTACGATGAGTCGAGTGGATTAGTGGCCGAACTGGCCGGGCAATTGGCCGATCTGCTGGCACAACTCAGCCGTTGGCGGCAAATCCTCAGTGAAGAGCGGCCGTTAGCCGAATGGTTGCCGCTGTGCCGCCAACTGCTCAATAGCTTCTTTGAGACGGACAGTGAAACGGAAGAGGCGTTGGCGTTAATCGAAGAGCAGTGGCATAAAGTGGCCAGCTTTGGCTTAGCGGCACGTTATCCTGATGCCGTGCCGTTGACGCTGTTACGTGATGAACTGGCCGCACGGCTTGATCAGCAACGCATCAGCCAGCGTTTCCTGGCTGGTCAGATTAACTTCTGTACGCTGATGCCCATGCGTTCCATTCCGTTCAAGGTGGTTTGTCTGTTGGGCATGAACGACGGTGTCTATCCCCGCACCTTGCCGCCGCTGGGGTTTGACCTGATGGCGCAGCAGGTAAAGCGGGGCGATCGCAGCCGCCGTGACGATGACCGCTATCTGTTCCTGGAGGCGATCCTTTCTGCTCAGCAGCGGCTTTATATCAGCTTTATTGGCCGCTCCATTCAGGACAACAGTGAGCGCTATCCTTCGGTATTGGTCACCGAACTGTTGGAATATCTGCAACAAAGTTACTGCCTACCCGGTGATGAGGGGCTTGATGCAGACGGTAGCGCGCGCAGGGTCGGTGAGCACTTGCTTAAACGCCATGCCCGCATGCCGTTTGCTGCCGAAAACTTCCTGCCGGGGAGTGAAGAGCAAAGCTATGCGGCTGAATGGTTGGCGGCTGCGGATGGCCGTGGCGCCGCACACCCGGAATTTAATCAACCGCTGCAGGCAGAAGAGAAAACCCAGGTTTCTCTTGATGAATTGCTACGTTTTTACCGTCACCCGATCCGAGCCTTCTTCCAGCTACGTCTTGGCGTTAACTTCATTCTGGAAGAGACCGAACTGCCGGAAGACGAGCCTTTTACGCTGGATAATCTCAGCCGCTATCAGTTCAACAGCCAATTGCTGAACACGCTGATCGAGGGGGAGGACGCGGGCAAGTTATACCAACGGGTGCGTGCATCAGGGGGATTACCTTACGGGGCTTTCGGCGAGATTTACTGGCAAAAGCAGCAGGAAGAAATGGCGGAGCTGGCCGAGCGGATACGTGAACAGCGCCAGGAGAATGGCAGCCTGGAGCTGGATATTGACGTTGCGGGCATGCGCATCACCGGCTGGTTGCATCAGGTACAGCAGGATGGTTTGCTACGCTGGCGGCCTGCAACGCTTTCGGCCGTAGACGGTATCTTACTTTGGCTGGAGCACCTGGTGTATTGCTGCGTCGGTGGTATTGGGGAAAGCCGCATGTTTGGCAGCAAGAATTCGGCCTGGCGCTTTGCTGCGCTAGCAAACGAGGAGGCCTACGCCCAGTTGGCGGAGCTAGTGGCGGGCTACCGCCGTGGCCTGTCGCAGCCGCTGATGCTGCTCAATAAAAGCGGCTGGGCCTGGTTGAGCCAATGTTATCAGGCACAAACGCAGCAGATAGACTGGGATGAAGAAGTCCAGATCAAGGCGCGTGCCAAGCTGCTGCAAGCCTGGCAGGGCGATCAGCGGGTCCCGGGCGAGGGGGCAGATCCCTATACCCAGCGCGTTTTCCGCCAAATGGATAATGTTCGCCTTGAACAAATCCTGAAAGAAACAGAGCGTTACCTGCTGCCCGTGGCCCGTAATAATCTTGGGTAACATTCCCTCGGTGGCATAGGTAGCCGTAAGGTGATAAAAATTTACGCTTTTATGCTCAACCATTGAGGTTAAGTCTGGTCTTACATAACGTATAGGCATATACGTTGTAGAGTGGCGTACGCTGCGCCCCCAACGATGTGGGCTATAGTGAGTTGAGTGTTTAAAACCGTAATGCTTTGAGTTAGAAATTGAATTTCATTGGGCATCGCTTTCGGTTGTGTCATTTTGCACCGTGCTGTCACCGTCAGGGAGTTGGCGTGACAGCCAAAGAACAGGGGTTTATTTTGGATATGCGCAGACTGTTGACCCGCATTACCGGGTTGATGTTATTGGCTATGTTTTGGGCGCCGTTAAGCTGGGCCGCACAAGGCTGGCAACCGCTGGCGGAAAAGATCAACAAAAGCGATCACGATCCGCGTGAATACCAGGCTATCAAGCTGGATAACGGCATGACCGTGCTGCTGGTGTCCGACGCGTTGGCACCAAAGTCTCTGGCTGCCCTGGCGCTGCCGGTAGGCTCGCTGGAAGATCCCAACAGCCAACTTGGCCTGGCTCACTACCTGGAACATATGGTGCTGATGGGCTCCAAGCGCTATCCAGAACCCGAGAACCTCTCGGAGTTTTTGAAAAAGCACGGTGGTAGCCACAACGCGAGCACTGCCTCTTACCGCACTGCGTATTATCTGGAAGTCGAAAACGACGCTTTGGAACCCGCTGTCGACCGCATGGCCGATGCCATTGCCGAACCTATTCTGGATCCCGACAACGCGGACCGTGAACGCAACGCGGTGAATGCCGAGTTAACGATGGCGCGCTCCCGTGACGGTATGCGCATGGCGCAGGTCGGGGCAGAAACCCTCAATCCGGCTCACCCTAGCGCACGTTTTTCTGGCGGTAACCTAGAGACTTTGCAGGATAAGCCAGGCAGCAAGCTGCATGAAGAACTCACGAATTTTTATCATCGTTATTATTCTGCCGACCTGATGAAGGGAGTGCTGTACAGCAACCAATCCTTGCCTGAACTGAGAGCGCTGGCGGTCAAAACCTTCGGCCGCATCCCGAACCACGATGCGAAAGTGCCACCGATCACCGTTCCGGCGGTCACCTCGGAGCAGCAGGGCATCATCATTCATTATGTCCCTGCGCAGCCGCGCAAGCAGCTGAAGGTCGAATTCCGTATCGATAACAACAGCGCCGAGTTTCGCAGCAAAACCGATACCTATATCAGCTACCTGATTGGTAACCGTAGCACCAATACGCTTTCCGACTGGCTACAGAAGCAGGGGCTGGCAGATGCCATCAACGCTGGCGCCGACCCGATGGTCGATCGCAACGGCGGCGTGTTCTCAATCAGCGTTTCATTGACCGACAAGGGATTGGCAGAGCGTGACCAGGTGGTGGCAGCGATCTTCAGCTATCTGAAAATGCTGCAGGGCGAAGGGATCAAGCAAAGCTATTTTGACGAGATCGCCCATGTGCTGAATCTGGATTTCCGCTATCCGTCGATTACCCGTGACATGAATTATATCGAATGGCTGGTGGACACTATGCTGCGCGTACCGGTAGAGCATACGCTGGATGCGCCGTACCTGGCCGATCGCTACGATCCTAAAGCCATTGCTGAACGCCTGGGTCAGATGACGCCACAGAATGCGCGCATCTGGTTTGTCAGCCCGAATGAGCCACACAACAAGACGGCTTACTTTGTTGAGGCACCTTATCAGGTTGAGAAAATCAGCGCGGAACGCTTCGAGAAATGGCAGCAGTTAGGCAAGGGGATCACGCTGTCCTTACCGGGGCTGAATCCTTATATTCCTGATGAGTTTACCCTGAACAAGCCCTCACATGAGTTTACCAAACCGGAAATGGTGGTGAACCAGCCAGGGTTGCGGGTGCTGTATATGCCAAGCCGCTATTTTGCCGATGAACCCAAGGCCGATGTGACGGTAGCTTTGCGTAACGCCAAAACCATGGATTCAGCACGTAATCAGGTGCTGTTCTCGTTGATGGATTATCTGGCGGGAATCTCGCTAGATGAGTTGAGCTATCAGGCCTCGGTAGGTGGGATTAGCTTCTCTACCGCACCCAATAATGGCCTGATGTTTAGCGCCAATGGTTTTACCCAGCGCTTGCCACAGCTGTTGACCTCATTGATTGAAGGCTACTCCAGCTTTACCCCAACGCAAGAGCAGTTGGATCAGGCGAAATCCTGGTATCTGGAACAGTTGGATTCTGCCGAGAAGGGCAAAGCCTTTGAGCTGGCGATCCAGCCGGTACAGATGCTGTCCCGCGTGCCTTATTCCGAGCGCAGCGAACGGCGTGAAGTGCTGAAAACCATCACGTTGCAAGACGTGCTGGCTTACCGTGACAGCCTGATGGCCGGGGCCACGCCGGAGTTGCTGGTAGTAGGTAATATGAGCAAGCAACAGGTGGACACGCTGGCCTCTTCACTGAAGCACAGCCTGGGCTGTACCGGTGTGGAATGGTGGCACGGCGAAAACGTCGTAATTGCCAAAAACCAGTTTGCCAACTTGCAGCGCCCTGGCAGCAGCACCGATTCGGCGCTGGCGGCGGTGTATGTCCCAACGGGATATGACGAGGTCACCAGCATGGCGTACAGCTCATTGCTGGGGCAGATCATCCAGCCGTGGTTCTACAGCCAATTGCGTACGCAAGAGCAGCTCGGCTATGCGGTGTTCTCCTTTGCGATGCCGGTTGGCCGCCAATGGGGCATCGGTTTCCTGCTGCAAAGCAACAGTAAACAGCCAGCCTATCTCTACCAGCGCTATCAAGATTTCTACCCGAAGACGGAAAAGCGCCTGCGTGAGTTGAGCGATGCCGATTTCGCCCAATACAAACAGGCGATGATCAATGAACTGCAACAGCGTCCACAGACACTGGGTGAAGAAGCGAGCCGCTTCAGTAGCGATTTCGATCGCGGTAATTTCGCCTTCAATACCCGTGAAAAGCTGATCGCTCAGGTACAGATTCTGACGCCTGCCAAACTGGCGGATTATTTCCAGCAGGCGGTGATTAAGCCACAGGGTTTGGCACTGTTGTCGCAGGTGAGTGGCAGCAGCCAGCAGCAAGCCGATTTTGCAACGCCGGGTGAGGATTGGGTGACCTATCCTAACGCCTCGTCCCTGCAAAAAACGCTGCCTCGTAAAGTGGCGACGCCATGACGAAAGGCGTTCCTCAGCGGCTTGATCCACTGACGTTACCGCTGTTTGGTGAACGGCTGATCGAGGCCTCGGCAGGGACAGGGAAGACCTTCACTATCGGCGCTTTGTATCTGCGCTTGCTGCTTGGCTTAGGCCAGGCAGCGGCGTTTCCACGGCCGCTCACGGTAGAAGAAATCCTGGTGGTGACCTTTACCGAAGCGGCAACGGAGGAGCTCCGGGGCCGCATCCGCAGCAATATCCACGCATTACGTATCGCCTGTGTACGCGGGCATAGCTCAGATCCGCTGTTTGCTGCCCTGATGGCGGAGATTGGCGATCTGCCTGAGGCCGCAGCGCAATTGCTGGCTGCCGAGCGCCAGATGGACGAAGCGGCGATCTACACTATCCACGGTTTTTGTCAGCGAATGCTCACTCACAACGCATT
>NZ_JBKJYW010000094.1:0-3061 GCF_046715635.1 Serratia sp. (in: enterobacteria) | reverse complement strand
TAGCGCCGCAATAATGCCTGCTGCCAGCAGGGACTTCTTCGTGATGTTGGTCATGTGTATAAACTCCAGTTTTTATTATCACAACTCCGTCGTGGGAGCTGCGTAGCCCGTTAACCGGGTGGTTGTTTTGGCTGGGCACCGTGGAACGAAACGGCGCTGCCTTTCCTGTGTATTACCGGCCGCTATCACCGCCGGTAATACCCTTGATTACTGTTTGATGATGTAAAAGTTTTTCAGATCGATATAGTCTTGTGGGTCTTTGCCGGTGAAACCGCCAACCGTAGGTTTGACCAGGCGCGCACTGACCCGATAATAGACCGGTATCAGCGCAGAATCTTTGTCCAGCAAGGTCTCTGCCTGCTGATAAATGGCACTGCGTGCAGCGGCGTCCGGTGCCTGCAAGGTGCTGGCCATCAGAGCATCGAAGGCGGGGCTTTTATAGAAGAAGGTGTTATTACTGCTGTTGGAAAGCAGCATATTCAGAAACGCGCTCGGTTCGTTGTAATCCCCACACCAGGTGGCACGGGCCACATCAAACTGCCCTTCATGACGGCTCTGCAGCGAGGTTTTCCATTCCTGATTTTGCAGTGTGACCTGTGCACCCAGGTTCTTCTTCCACATTGAGGCAGCGGCAATAGCCTGCTGCTTATTTTGATCGGAGGTGTTGTACAGCAGGGTAAACTTAAGTGGATTTTCAGCGGTGAACCCGGCCTGCGCCAGTAACTTCTTCGCTTCTTCGTTGCGTTTTTCCTGCGTCCACCCTGCCCATTCAGGCTGGCTGAACTTGCCCCCTTCGGTAAAGGTTGGCGTAAAGCTGTAGGCAGGGATTTGGCCCTGGCCCATGATCTTGTTGGCAATGATGTCGCGATCCAGCGTCAATTTGACTGCCGAACGCACACGCTCGTCGGTAAACGGCGCACGCTGATTGTTGATCTCATAATAGAAGGTGCACAGGTAAGGGTTAACGTGTAGCTGTTCTGGGATCTCGCTCTTCATTTTGGCGTACAGATTTGGCGGAATAGCACTATTGGTAATATCGATTTCGCCGCTACGGTAACGGTTAATGTCGCTGACCTCGGAGGACAACGGCAGGAACGTGGCCTTCTCGATCACCGTTTGCTTATTATCCCAGTAGCTCGGGCTGCGTTCGAGCACGATACGTTCGTTGACGACCCACTGGGATAAACGATAAGCCCCGTTGCCCACGTAGTTCTGTGGCAATGTCCACTTGTCGCCAAATTTCTCGACTACGGATTGTTTCACCGGCTTCATTGAGGTATGGGAAAGCATACTGACAAAATAAGGCACCGGCTCGCTGAGCGTCACCTTCAACGTTTTATCATCAATGGCGCTGACGCCAAGCGACTGAGCCGTTTTTTTGCCGGTAAGAATGGCGTCAATATTTTCAATTCTGGCGTATTGCAGGTAACTGGCATAAGGAGAGCCGGTTTTGGGATCTGCCAGACGCTGCCAGCTGTAAACGAAATCCTGTGCAGTCACCGGAGAGCCATCACTCCATACCGCCCCTGGACGCAGGTGGAAGGTCCACGTCTGGTAATCGGTATTTTCCCAGCTTTCCGCCACCGCAGGAGCCAGATGGCCATTGGCATCAGTGCTGACCAACCCTTCTAGCAGGTTGAGGATAATATTGCTTTCAGGCGTTCCTTCGACCTTATGCGGATCCAATGAAGCGACTTCCGAACCGTTGTTGATCACCATGCGCTGAAGGGGTGCCAATTGCACACCGGCCGGAACCTCTACAGCCTGCAGGTTTTGGCTGGCGATCATCCCCAACACGGCGGCGATGATAATGGCCAACGGTTGATGCTTCGTGGTTTGCGGCATAGTACAGGCTCCTTTTCACTGCTAAGCAATAATTGTGAAATAGTTATCATGCATGCTAAATAAACGGATACCAGCAAGAATCATTCCTACCCGGCGCGCCAAAGATGAGATTTTTCCTTCTGATAAGTTGCTCGGAAATTAGCAGAAGCAAAAATTCATAGCCAATAATTTTTACAGAAATGTTAAGCATTTCTCTTTTATTGACCCATAGCCCTACAGACACCTAGCCTTCCCATTCGTTTAAGCAGAGATTAATCTCATGATTTTGTTGGTAAAATCACGGTTCAACTTTTAACCTATTCATCCAGGATGGAAAAAACCACTCAAAAGAAACATTCAGTTAACAAAAATGCCATTCAGAGAATAAACACCTGCCTATGCGTGGTTAATCACTAATAACACCTGTGTGAAACGGAGACAAGCCCTACAGAATGATGTGATTAAATTAACAACAGTTTTCCCATAGGGAGACAAAAACCCCCGCCACGCGGATGTTAAAAGTGGAGAAAATAACATCTTGGTGCTTTATCAACCGATAAAGTGAAATTTGTGCCACAGGGTGGGGCAATAGAATGAAAAGCAGGCAGGTTATGCACTTTAATAATGCATCGGTTGAGATAATTTGAAAAATTAAAAATAACTTAAGCCGTAAACAGGATTGTCCGCGGCTTTATTAAGGTTATAACAACCCAGGGAAAATGGCTTTGATCCCGGTGACAATAAATTCGATCCCCAGCGCCATTAACAACAACCCCATGATACGGGTAATGACGTTGATGCCGGTTTGCCCCAGCAGACGCACCAGCAGGGGAGCTGCCCGGAACAAAAGCCAACAACAGAAAGCGAATAAGGCGATCGCCACGGTAAAACCTAACAGGTTCTGCCAACTGTGATAGCGAGAGCTCCAGACGATGGTGGAACTGATGGCACCTGGCCCGGCCATTAACGGCAACGCCAAGGGAACGACCCCGATGCTTTCGCGGATTGCGCTCTCTGACTTTTCCTGCTTGTTCTGCTTGTCTTCACCCAGCTTGCCGCTGATCATCGACATGGCGATGGACACTACCAGGATACCGCCGGCAATACGGAAAGAATCGATGGAAATGCCGAACATACGCAATATACCCTCACCCAGGAACAGCGAGGTCCACAAAATAATTGCCACCGACAGGTTAGCCGTCAGGTTGGTTTTGTTACGCCCGACCTCGGCCTGATA
>NZ_JBKJYW010000093.1:0-9333 GCF_046715635.1 Serratia sp. (in: enterobacteria) | reverse complement strand
ATAAGCTAAAATTACGCCGATGGTGTTATTGGGTGGCGTTTAAAACCGCCAATAGCAGTGATAAACTGGAGCTCTGTCAACTTTTGCTGACAGATCGCTTCTTCCTTCCGGGGGGAGAAGGTATCATCACCACCAGACATCCCCGCACCTGCAGAGATAAGGCCAATACTGATGCGTTTGGAAGTATTTTGCGAAGACCGACTCGGTCTCACTCGAGAATTACTCGATCTTTTGGTATCACGCGGTATCGATCTGCGCGGCATTGAAATTGATCCTATCGGCCGTATTTACCTGAATTTTTCCCAGCTGGATTTTGATACCTTCCGCGCGCTGATGGCGGAGATCCGGCGCATCAGCGGTGTGACCGATGTGCGCACCGTTAACTTTATGCCTTCCGAACGTGAGCACCGTGCGTTACGCGCATTGCTCGAGTCGATGCCGGAGCCGGTGTTTTCCATCGATATGAAAGGCAAGGTGGAGCTGACTAACCCGGCGGCACAGACGCTGTTCAGCTTCAGCGAAGACAAGATCCGCAACCAAACGGCGAGCCAGCTGATTGGTGGCTATAACTTCAGCCGCTGGCTGGAGAGTGAAGACACTAAGCCGCACTCCGAGCGGGTGGTGATCCGCAGCCAAGATTTCCTGATGGATATCACCCCGATCTATCTGGAAGATGAGCAACAGCAGAATGCCCCCGTGGGTGCCGTGGTAATGCTCAAATCCACCGCCCGCATGGGCCGCCAGTTGCAGAACCTGTCGGTGAATGACGATACCGAGTTTGACCATATTGTCGCCGTCAGCCCCAAAATGCGCCACGTGCTGGAGCAGGCGCGTAAGCTGGCCATGCTGGATGCGCCGTTGCTGATTGTGGGCGATACCGGTACGGGGAAAGATATTCTGGCGCGAGCCTGCCACCTGCGTAGCCCTCGTGGCAAACAACCGTTCCTGGCGCTGAACTGTGCCGCCTTGCCGGACGATGTGGTAGAGAGCGAACTGTTTGGCCATGCGCCGGGCGCTTATCCGAATGCGTTGGAAGGCAAGAAGGGCTTCTTTGAACAGGCCAACGGCGGCTCGGTGTTGCTCGATGAGATTGGTGAGATGTCGCCACGCATGCAAACCAAACTGCTGCGTTTCCTCAACGACGGTACCTTCCGTCGGGTAGGGGAAGAGCATGAGGTGCATGTGGACGTACGGGTGATCTGCGCCACGCAGAAAAACCTGACCGAGCTGGTGCAGCGCGGTGAATTCCGTGAAGATCTCTATTACCGTTTGAACGTGCTGACCATCACCATTCCGCCGCTGCGCGAACGCCCGCAGGATATCATGCCGCTGACCGAGTTGTTTGTGGCACGCTTTGCCGATGAACAGGGCGTCGCCAGGCCGAAACTGGCCAGCGATCTCAACAGCTTCCTCTGCAAGTACGGCTGGCCGGGCAACGTGCGACAACTGAAAAATGCCATCTATCGTGCGCTGACCCAAACGGACGGTTACGAACTGCGTCCGCAAGATATCATTCTGCCGGATTTTGAGGTGGAGATAGCGCTAGGGGATGAAGTGATGGAAGGTTCGCTGGATGATATCAGCAAGCGTTTTGAACGTTCGGTGCTGACTCGTCTTTATCGCACTTATCCCAGCACCCGCAAACTGGCCAAACGCTTGGGTGTCTCACATACGGCAATCGCCAATAAGCTGCGGGAATACGGCCTGAGCAATCGCAAGCTCACCGACGACAGCGAAGAATAATAGTAGCTCATTTCTGGCATAAAAAAGCCCGGCTTAAAAACCGGGCTTTTTGCTATCTACAGGCTTATTTCAGCGCGGCAAGCGCAGCATCATAGTCTGGCTCGGTGGTAATTTCGTTTACCAGCTCGCTATACAGCACGTTGTCCTGGCCATCCAGCACCACCACGGCGCGCGCGGTCAGACCGGCCAATGGGCCTTCGGCGATCTCTACACCATACGCCTGCTTGAAATCACCGCCGCGCAGGGTAGACAGGGTAACCACGTTGTTCAGGCCTTCTGCACCACAGAAGCGTGACTGGGCGAACGGCAGGTCGGAAGAGATACACAGCACCACGGTGTTATCCAGGCCACTCGCCAACTGGTTGAATTTACGCACCGATGCGGCACAGACGCCGGTATCAATGCTTGGGAAAATGTTCAGGACTTTGCGTTTACCCACGAAGCTGCTCAGTGCAACGTCTGACAGGTCTTTGGCAACCAGGGTAAAGCTTTTTGCCTGCTCGCCCTGCTGTGGCAGTTTGCCTGCTACAGTGACAGGGTTGCCTTGAAAATGTACGGTCTGAGTCATTGCTCGGTTCCTTTCAACGATGTTTATACAAAGACGTGATACCGATTAACACCGGGTTCACAATCTCGAAGCAGTTTAAGGCAACAATCGCACCTTGGATAGATAAAGTTTATCAACTGCAGGTATAGTGGACTGACTTTATGTGCTTTTTTCGCTCGGGAGCCATTATGAGAAGCATGCGTTTTTACCCTGAAGCCTGGCCATTACATACCGCTTTTGTGATCGCACGCGGTAGCCGGACCGAAGCCAAAGTCGTGGTGGTTGAGATTGAACAACAGGGTATGCGTGGTGTCGGTGAATGTACCCCTTATCCGCGCTACGGCGAGAGCAAAACCTCAGTGATGGAGCAGTTGGCCGAAGTGTCCACGGCCATCGCGCAAGGGGTGACCCGGCAGGAGTTGCAACACCTGATGCCCGCGGGGGCGGCTCGTAACGCGGTAGATTCGGCACTGTGGGATTTGGAATGCCGCCTTGCTGGCAAAAATCTGTGGCAATTGAGTGGCGTTACCGCACCAGAACGCATAGTGATGGCACAAACGCTCAGCATCGGCTCGCCGGAAGCGATGGCTTTTGCTGCCAAAGAGCTGGAACAACAGGGCGCGACGCTGCTGAAAATCAAGCTCGACGATCACCTGATCAGCGAAAGGCTGGTGGCGATCCGCACGGCGGTGCCGCAGATGACGTTGATCGTCGATGCCAATGAATCCTGGCAGGTGGAAGGCTTGGCATCGCGTTGCCAACTGCTGGCGGATTTAGGCGTGGCGATGCTGGAACAACCTTTACCGGCCAGCGACGACAGCGCCCTGGAAAACTTCATCCATCCATTACCGATTTGCGCCGACGAGAGTTGCCACACCAGCGGCGATCTGCCTCGGTTGGCGGGACGTTATCAGATGGTCAATATCAAACTGGATAAAACCGGTGGGCTGACCGAAGGGTTACAGCTTGCTGCACAGGCTCGGGCGCAGGGCTTCGAGATCATGCTCGGCTGTATGCTCTGCACCTCCAGAGCGATTACTGCGGCGCTGCCGTTGGTACCTGGCGCACGTTTTGTGGATCTCGATGGCCCAACCTGGCTGGCAAAAGACGTAGTGCCAGGTTTGGCCTTTGAGTGCGGTGCTATTGAGCTTTCACGCTAGTCAGCGTAGGTCAGCAACTCGACCATGGCGGCAAGGTAGTTTTCACTGGCGGCGTCGGCTGAGATCGGCGGGAATTCGGCGGTGATGCAGGGCAAGGACAAGTCTGCACACCAACTGCCGAATGAACCCGGCGTTTCATAACCGACGCTGGTCACCAGCGGCAGGGCAAACTTATGCGCCAGCCAAACGCCCAGCGCGGAGCTATCCGGATCTTCTATACAGGCCAATGGCTCATGGAAGGACACTACCCAACTTGGCTTCAGGCGATGGATCAAATGGCATAGTCCCTGAGTTTCCGGTTCGGAACCGGGTCTGCCGCCGGTGGAGAGGCGCACGTCACGAGCCTCCGCCGCACTGTTCCAACGGTAGACCGTATCGCCAGAGCGCCAGTTGGCCGCCGGGAAATTGCGGTTCAGATCGACGCCGTTGGCATTGGAGCGCAATCCGAGTTGGCAACCATCCGGATTGACCGCCAGGATCACATGATGGCGCAGTTGGGCGGGGGCGATACTGCGTAATGCGCATGATAACGTCACCACTGCGGCAGTTTCATCCCCGTGGGTGCCTGCAATCACCAACCCGGTATCCGGGCCGCTTTTGGCCGCCGGGAAATACAGCAGCGGGGCACCTAACATCGATTTACCGTAAGTTTCACCTGCAACTGCCAGCTGGCCACGCTCACTGCGCGGTCTGTGTTGGATCATAGGGTTTCCCTTTAAGCCGAAGTCAGAAATAATTGCGATGTTATTGAGTGTATTACGCTTTCGCTCATCTTTCCCAGTCTGTTAAGCGAATAAAGTGATGTCTATTGTTATACTATCGGCAGAGTGCTAACGATAAAGAGGATTTAACATGCCAGTTGCCAGAATAGTCGCGCGTTACAGCGAAAACGAAAAAGACACCATCACCCTACTGTGCGGCGTGGATGCAGAAAACCAGATCCGTCAGGGTGAGTGGTTTGGCGTAGTGAAAAATGACGATGGGCGTGGGGACGAATCCAACTATCCGTTCACCTTGCATGTGGATCATCAGAAAGGGGAGTTCTTCCTTGACTATGGTTTTGACGACGCCGAATCACGCCAGTTGCAAAAGACCGATATCCAGCTCAACCCGCTGGTAGAGAAAGGCTATTTCACCATCTTCGATGAAGAAGAAGGGGAAGAGTTCAGCTATAAGATCGCCAGTATTCATCTTTACGACTGATCCCGCCTAAGCAATCAGCCCGCATTGCCGATAATGGCTGCGGGCTTTTTTTTGGATCAAACATCCACTTTTTACATTCTTGTTACGTCAGTCTATAGGTGGCGGGCATCTTTGTGCTATATGATAAAAAATTCATGGGGTTAACTGGGGCATATCTAACATGACGAGAAGCAAAATTCTGGCGAGTTTTCGTTTAACGCTTTGCGCGGTCACCATCAGCGCAGGTATTAGTGGTGCTATGGCAGCTCAGGTTCCCTCAGGTACCGCACTGGCGGAGAAACAGGAGATCGTGCGGCACATCAAAGATGAGCCAGCGTCGCTCGATCCGATTAAAGCCGTCGGCCTGCCAGAAGCGCAGGTGGCACGCGATCTGTTTGAAGGTCTGGTGAATCAGGACGCACATGGCAAAGTAATCCCCGGTGTCGCCACGCGCTGGCAGACCTCGGATAACCAGACCTATATCTTCACGCTGCGCAAAGATGCCCGCTGGTCCAACGGTGACCCTGTCACGGCGAAAGACTTCGTTTATAGCTGGCAACGGCTGGTGGATCCGAAAAGCCTGTCGCCGTTTGCCTGGTTTGCTCAGCTAGCCGGGATCCAGAATGCCGAAGAGATTATCGCCGGAAAGTTGCCCATCGATAAGCTTGGCGTGGTGGCGGTGGATGACCATACGTTAAAAGTGCAACTGAACAAGCCAGTACCCTATTTTGTCAGCCTGACGGCGAACTTCAGCCTGTTCCCGGTACCCAAAGCCGTGGTTGAGCAATACGGCAACGATTGGACCAAAGTGGGCAATCTGGTAGGCAACGGCGCATTCAAACTGCAAGAGCGAGTGGTTAACGAGAAGCTGGTACTGGTGCCGAACAACCATTATTGGGATCATAAACACACCGTGTTGACCAAGGTGACTTTCGTGCCGATCAACCAGGAATCTAACGCCACCAAGCGTTATCAGGCTGGTGATATCGATATTACCGAATCCTTCCCGAAAAACATGTATCAGAAGCTGTTGAAGGATATCCCTGACCAGGTTTACACACCGGACCAACTTGGCACCTATTACTACGCGTTCAATACCCAACGTGCGCCAACCAATGATGTGCGGGTGCGTAAAGCCTTGTCTTACGCTATCGATCGCAAGATCATTGCCGAAAAAGTGCTGGGCACCGGCGAGAAACCGGCCTACCACTTCACGCCGGATGTTACTGCGGGCTTTAAGCCGGAAACCAGCCTGTTGCAGCAACAGTCGCAGGAAGAGTTGAACGAGCAAGCCAAGGCGCTGATGCAGGCAGCGGGTTATGGGCCGAACCATCCCCTGAAATTGACCCTGCTATATAACACCTCAGAGAGCCACCAAAAGATTGCTATTGCCGTGGCGTCAATGTGGAAGAAAACCTTGGGGGTTGACGTTAAACTGCAAAATCAGGAGTGGAAAACCTATATCGACAGCCGTAACACCGGCAATTTTGACGTGGTTCGCGCCTCCTGGGTGGGGGATTACAACGAGGCCTCAACCTTCCTGTCGCTGCTGACCTCTTCACACAGTGGCAATATCGCCAAATTTAACAGCCCGCAATACGACCGTCTGTTGGCCGACGCCAGTCGCGAGACTAATCCAACGGCGTTAACCGCCGATTATAACAAGGCCGAGCAGATGATTGCGGCCGAGGCACCGATAGCCCCGATCTATCAATACACCAATGGCCGTCTGATCAAGCCCTGGGTGAAGGGCTACCCAATCACTAACCCAGAAGATGTCGCCTACAGCCAGGAAATGTATATTCTGAAACATTGATATTCGGCGTTATATTACCTGCCAAGCCCTCGCTGATGCGGGGCTTTTTACTTTCTGATCCCTTATGGCGTTGCCACTTTGATCCCTGAGGCAATAACGCTAGACTCTGTATCAACGGCAAAATAACGAGGGTTTTGAATGGATGTCATTGAGGGGCGCGAGCTGCAGGTGCCCGACGCGGTCTATGCCTATCAACTCGACGGCAAGGGTGGCACTACGCCAATTGAGGATGACGATAAAATCACCAGCGCGGAGCCATGCTGGCTGCATCTGGACTATGCCCATCCGGCCAGCGCCGAGTGGCTGGCCAACACGCCGTTGCTACCAGATCTGGTCAGAGAAGCGCTGGCGGGGGAAAGCACGCGGCCACGCGTCACCCGATTGGGCGACGGGACGCTGATCACGCTGCGCGGCATCAATTTCAATACGGACTCACGGCCCGACCAACTGGTGACGTTCCGCGTGTACATCACCGATAAGATGATTATTTCCACCCGCCATCGCAAGGTCTACTCGATCGATGAAGTGGTCAATGAATTGCGCAATGGCCAGGGGCCGATTAATTGCGGTAACTGGCTGGTAGAAATCGCTGATGCGCTCACCGACCACACCAGTGAATTCATCGAAGATCTGCACGACAAGATCATCGATCTGGAGGATGCGCTGTTAGAGCAGCAAACCCCTGAGCGTGGGCAGTTGGCGCTGATCCGCAAACAGCTGATTGTTTTACGCCGCTACATGGCACCGCAGCGCGATGTGTTTTCGCGTTTGGCCAGCGAACGACTGCCGTGGATGAATGACGATGAGCGCCGCCGCATGCAGGACATTGCCGATCGCCTGGGGCGCGGATTAGATGACCTGGATGGCAGCATTGCCCGCACGGCGATCCTGTCCGATGAGATCACCACCGTGATGGCCGACGCCATGAATCGCCGTACTTACACCATGTCGCTGATGGCGATGGTCTTCCTGCCAACCACCTTCTTGACCGGGTTGTTCGGGGTCAACCTGGGGGGGATCCCGGGCAGCGGCAGCCCACTGGCATTTGCCTCTTTCTGCTTCATGCTGGTGGCATTGGTCGGGGGCGTTGCCTGGTGGCTGAGACGTAGCCGCTGGCTATAACGACAAATAGTGGCGAAAACGCGAGTAAAGTTGAGCAGTATCAACATTTGCTTACGCGAACTACGGCATTCTTACTCTCGCAGGTGAATGCAACGTCAAGCGATGGGCGTTGCGCTCCATAATTGTTTTACTTTCTTATTTTTAGAATTATTGCATAGCACATTTAATTCAATATGATGCCGGTTTAACCACCGGCATTTTTTTATGTTTTTTTCCCTTCGGCGAATCCCAAACAACCGGCTCACTCCGTAGGGGCGCTGCATGCTGCGCCCAGTAAGCTACATGCCGTCCAAGATTGCCCAATTAACAACACGCCGCCTCGATTAGGCTAAGCCGCGCTTTCGTCCCAGAAACTGGCTTCTATCTTATGCCCATCCAGATCCCGAACGAAACAGCCGTAATAGGCGGCACCGTAATGCGGCCGTGAGCCCGGCGCACCGTCTCCTTGTGCCCCAGCGGCTACCGCCTGCTGATAAAACTCATCAACCTGCTGCTTGCTGGTGGCGAAGAAGCCAATATGCACGCCGTTCGCGGTGCCTGCGGGTTTGCCGTCTATCGGCAGTTGCAACCAAAATTCAGGATAGTCACGGCCATAGCCGATAGCGCCGGGGTGTTCCAGCACGCGTCGGCAGCCTAACGCACCGAGAACCTGGTCGTAAAACTGTGCGGCGGCATCGAAATTATTGGTTCCCAGCGAGACGTGGGAAAGACAGGGGGTGATATTCATCGTTAGTCTCCTTGTTACTGTATAAAAACACAGTACAAGGTAAAAGCCGCACTGTCAGGCCTTTTTTGTGTGAATTGTGAACAGGATCTAACATTAAGCGGGGAAAAACTCCGCCTGCGGGCACAGGCGGAGAGAGGGACTATTTGATTTCCAGCACGTTCAGGCGTTCCAACACGGGCGAGCCGTTGTCATCCGTGTCTTCAGGCTGCCAACCCACCGGTTGCAGCGGAATATCTTCCCGGTCAAAGGCCAAATCGCCACCATCTACCACTTCACTGCCGTGGTGAATACCTTTGAAGTCAAACAGTTCGGTATCGCACAGATGCGAAGGCACCACGTTCTGCATGGCGCTGAACATGGTTTCGATGCGGCCTGGGTAGCGTTTGTCCCAGTCGCGCAGCATATCGCCAATTACCTGGCGTTGCAGGTTGGGCTGTGAGCCACACAGGTTGCACGGGATAATCGGGAATTCTTTCGCTACCGAGAAACGCTCGATGTCTTTCTCGCGGCAATAGGCCAGCGGGCGGATCACCACGTGTTTACCATCGTCGCTCATCAACTTGGGTGGCATACCTTTCAGCTTGCCGCCGTAGAACATGTTGAGGAACAGCGTTTGCAGGATATCGTCGCGGTGGTGGCCAAGGGCAATCTTGGTGGCACCCAGCTCGGTGGCGGTACGGTAAAGGATACCGCGGCGCAGGCGTGAACACAGGGAGCAGGTGGTTTTGCCTTCCGGGATCTTATCCTTCACGATGCTGTAGGTGTTCTCTTCAACGATCTTATATTCCACCCCCAGGCTTTCCAGATAGGCTGGCAGGATATGCTCGGGGAAGCCGGGCTGTTTCTGATCGAGATTCACCGCGACCAATGAGAAGTTCACCGGAGCGCTTTTTTGCAGATTACGCAGGATCTCCAGCATGGTGTAGCTGTCTTTCCCGCCGGACAGGCAAACCATGATGCGATCGCCTTCCTCAATCATGTTGTAGGCGGCGATAGCTTCACCCACGTTGCGGCGCAGGCGTTTTTGCAGTTTGTT